>WGBF01000001.1 GCA_015494485.1 bacterium
AGTTGTTGGCACCTACAGAAATCCGCATGAATTTGTTCAACTGATAGGACAGGTCCAGATCCACCAACACTTTGTCGCCAAATACTTCATCATTGGCAGGATTGGTGGGTTTGTAGTAGATTTTGCCGTAGTAGTTACCCCGTACCATGGCCGAAATTTTACCCATGGCATACCGAACCGTAAGAGCACCCTTTTGACGGGGTAGCGCATCTTCCAGACGGTTACGTTCTTCGCGGTTGAACAGGGTATTCTTCACCGCTTCAATGTCGCCACCGGCAAAAATTTCTGCCATCCGAACCGGTACGTTTACGCGCAATACTTCCGTAGAGGTGAAATTGGCAGAAAGGGTGGTGTACAGCCGTCCCGGACCAATTTTCTTGTTATATGCGGCTACAATATCCACACCCTGGGTCCGGGTATCCACCGCGTTGGCAAAAAACTGGGCCTGGTTGACCCCAGCTTTCTTAAACGGTTCCAGAATTTGTGCCACGATGGGATCCGCATTGGTAAACCGGCTGGTTAACACGATGCGGTCATTAATGGTAATGTGGTAATAGTCCGCCGTTAAGGAGAAGTTTTCCATCGGGCGGGCGGTAAACCCAAAGCTAAAGTTGGTGGAGGTTTCTTCTTTCAAATCCGGTACACCAAACGCTTTGGTGACGGGGTCCTGGTTGCTGGCACTCAATACCCGTGCCGGCTCCAGAGAACCGGTGTTGGGATCCACCACGAACTGAATACTGACGTTATTGAACCAGACCTGATGCAGCGACGGGGCCCGGAAACCGGTACTAATGGCACCCCGCAGGGCAAATTGCGGCATAATTTCGAAACGTGCTGCCAGCTTTCCGTTCAGGGTGCTTCCAAAGTCGCTGTAATTTTCAAAACGTCCGGCTGCACTGATCATAAACTGATCAGTGATATCGCTTTCCACTTCGGCATACAGGCCAATGCTGCTCCGATAGCGATCAACTTCGTTTGCCGGCTGGAACCCGGGGAATACCTGAGAACCCGGGCTTTTGGGATCACCGGTGGAGGTGGTATCAAAATCAATGCCGGGGCGATCCCCGCCATTCCCCAGGGAGTACGATTCAAATTGTCCGGCTTGAATTTGGTAATTTTCCACACGGGCTTCCGCACCCATTGCAAAAGAAAAGGATTTCAAATTGCCCACATCAAAGCTCTTCAACAAATCAATGTTCCCCACCAACTGGCGGAATCGTAATGTACCGGCATCAAAGGAAAGCGGACTGGATTCCCCAATGGAGGCATTGATGGAATTTTCAATGTTAAACGTGAAGGAATTGCCGCCCATGGTTAAACTTCCGTCCACTACCCAACCATTATGAACTCCTTTCACACCAAATGCCGCGGAATAGTCCCGGATTTTCGGTGCAATTACGGGTAAAAAGCCATTCGGATACACATTCAAATTTACCCGTTTTTCCTGATACGGCAGACGGTAAAAACCCGTGGCTTCACCGCTCCGGTAAGTCATGCCACCGAAGGAATAAAATTCCGCCTGATCATTCAAGGGGATCTTGGTGTTGTAGAAAATAGATGCCATCCGGGCTTTGGATTGACCGGTCTTCATGGAAAAATCATCCCGGGTTAAACCACGTTTGGCCAATTCCTGGTCATCCGGCAGGAAGGTCCAGGTTTTGCCATCCCGGTATTGGGTAATTGGCGCAGTACCGTCATTGAAGATTTTCCCGGTCCAGGTGGTGGACCGATTGGTACGTCCACGATCCAGATATTCGGCCGTTATGTTGAAAAAGCCGTGGGTACCAATCTTGAAACCGTAGTTCACGTCAAAGGTGAACGTTTCCCCATCGGCTTCGTTGTATTCTACATTCGGGGAAAGGCCAAACTGCTGCCGCAATGCCTGAATATCCGGCGACATGGTAATGGGGCGTTTGAACAACAGGTTGTTGGCGCCGGTCATGGCATGCATTTGAATTTTGCCGGTGGCTTGTTTCAACACAATGTTAATTACACCGGCAATAGCGTCGGACCCGTACTGAGCGGATGCACCGTCACGCAACACTTCCACCCGTTCAATGGCTGCTTTGGGGATCGCGTTCAGGTCAATCCCTACCGTTCCGCGTCCAAACGTACCGTTCACGTGCACCAATGCACTGGGATGACGCCGCTTGCCATTAATTAACACCAGCACCTGATCCGGACCCAGGCCCCGCAAACTGGCCGGGTTAATGTGGTCTGTACCATCCGAAATGGTTTGATGAGATGCATTATAGGAAGGGACCACATCCCGCAACACCTGGTTCAATTCGAATTGGGGGGATTCCCGCAATTCCACTTCCGGAATCACATCCACGGGTACGGGTGTTTCCACGGCGGTGCGTTCCGCACGCGAACCCACAACCACAATGGTTTCACCGAATTCTGCCACCGCTTCACCAATGGCAAAATTCACATTTACCGTTTCTCCGGGTTTTACCGAGACTTTTTGATCTTTTGTCTCATACCCGATATAACTTACCCGGAGGGTATAGTCACCGGCGGGTACTTCCAGTATAAATGCCCCATCGGCATCCGTTGTGGTTCCCATCATGGTTCCCACAACCACAATATTGGCAGCGGGCAACGGTTCACCGGTGGCTTTATCCGTTACCACACCACGGATTGTTCCTTTTTCCTGCCCGAAAGCAAACTGTGCCCCAAGGACAAGAAAAATCACAACAGATAGAATGATCCTTGAATAACGAAGCATAAGGCCTCCTCATTTTGTTAAACATTAAAATACCGGACAAGTTAAGGTAAAAAAGAGGATTTAATTTTACAATAGGGTGGGAGAAAATTTTTTATTTTTTGTGGATTTTGGCAGAATAATTCAGTAAATATTCAAATTATAATTTATTTATACCTCAATAGACCCTCTGGCATATCGTTCACCCGTATTGATTCCCTGAATGATTTAAAAAACCCCGGGAATTGATGTTCCCGGGATTGGCATATCCAGATGACCGATGAAAATTGCCCGAATTGCGGAATGGGTTACACTTGCTCACTGGCCTGAATAATCTTAAAGAAACTGCGGGCTTCCAGACAGGCACCCCCTACCAGCGCCCCATCCACATCCGGCTGGGCCAGTAATCCGGCAGCGTTTTCCGGTTTCACACTGCCACCGTACAGAATGGTTACACGGTCACCAACATTCTGGCCAATTATTGTATTCAGCATTTCGCGCACAAACGCATGCACTTCCTGGGCCTGTTCCGGGGTAGCTGTTTTCCCGGTCCCAATGGCCCAAACCGGTTCATACGCAATGATGATGTTTTTCATCTGCTCCGGGGTAATGTTTTTAAGCCCCCATTCAATCTGGTTGATGATGATGTCCTGGGTTAAATTTTGTTCCCGCTCTTCCAGCGTTTCCCCAATACAATGAATTACTTTTAATTTGTTTTTAAGAGCAAGGTGGATTTTTCGGTTAATGGTGTGTTCATCTTCCTTAAAATACCGGCGACGTTCCGAATGCCCGATAATCACATATTTCGCTCCGGTACTTTTAATCATCCGGGGAGAAATTTCACCGGTAAATGCGCCTTCTTCTTCCCAGAACATGTTCTGGGCACCTAACTGAATTTTACTGCCCTTAATCGCTTCATGAACTACAGACAATGCGGTAAATGGCGGGCAGACAATTACCCGGGTTTTTCGGGGCGGCGTTTTTTCCATGTATTTCCGTAATTGGGTTACCAACCGGATTGCTTCGGGATTGGTTTTGTGCATTTTCCAGTTTCCCGCAATGACTTTTTGCCGCATGGATTCTCCTTTCCTTTTTTAACGTTGCCACAGCTTACATTAAAATGCACCGAAAATCTGTGTCACGGGCCACGGCTGTCACGTTTTATCCGTCAATGCCGCCACGCCGGGTAATTCTTTCCCTTCCAGAAATTCCAGAGAAGCCCCGCCACCGGTGGACACGTGGGACAATTGTTCCATTAAACCGAATTTCTTTACGGCTGCAGCAGAGTCGCCGCCACCGACAATGGTAATGGCGCCTTTTGCGGTAATTTCCGCCAAATGTCTGGCAATAGCTTCGGTGCCCTTTGCAAAGTCGGGGATTTCAAATACTCCCATTGGGCCGTTCCACACAACGGTTTTTGCTGAATTTAAAATTTCAGTAAACAGCGCAATGGTTTTCGGGCCAATATCCACACCCAGCCAGTCGGGGGGAATTTCGGTAACCGGAACCACACGGGTGTTTGCGCCGGCTTCAAATTTATCCGCCACCACCACATCCACCGGCAACACCAGGCGGGTATTGCTTTTTTCGGCAGCGGTCAGAATTTCCCGGGCCATTTCCACCCGATCGGCTTCCAGCAAGGATTTGCCAATTTCCAGGCCCTGGGCCTTGAAAAAGGTAAAGATCATACCGCCGCCGATGAGCAACTGATCCGTTTTACCCAGCAGATTTTTTATCACATCAATTTTTCCGGAAATTTTCGCACCGCCCAGAATTGCCACAAAAGGACGTTCAGGGTTTTCCAGTGCCTTCCCCAGATACTCCAGTTCCTTTTTCATTAAATAGCCGGCTGCGCACTGGTCAAAAAATTGGGTTACAGCCACCACGGATGCATGGGCACGGTGGGCACTACCAAATGCATCATTGATGTACAGGTCACACCCCTGTGCCAGTTGTCGTGCAAATTCGGTATCGTTGGCTTCTTCTCCCGGATGAAAACGAAGGTTTTCCAGCAGCAACACCCCACCCCAGGGCAGGCTCTTCTTCATTTGCAGCACCTCGTCCCCAATGCAATCCGGTGCAAACTGAACATCCTGACCCAGTAATTCCTGCAACCGGGTTGCTACCGGTCGTAAGGAGTATTTGTCAACCCGTTTGCCTTTCGGGCGTCCCAGATGGGAACACAAAATGGCTTTTCCGCCTTCATGAATAATTTTCTGAATCGTTGGCAATGCCGCCCGAATCCGAAAATCGTCCGTAATGTGTTGGTGTTCATCCAGGGGGACGTTAAAATCCACCCGGACCAGAACACTCTTTTGATGCAGATCGACATCATCAATGGTTAACTTTTTCATTGCACCCTCCTCGCCACGTAAATACACCGTTTTCAAATATTCCGCTTAAAACAGCAAGGGCGGGTTTTAAACCCCGCCCTTTTTGTTTTACATGGTTGCCATTTTTTTCAGCAAATCCACCACCCGGTTGGAATAACCCCATTCGTTGTCATACCAGGAAATGACTTTTACAAAATTACCGTCAATAATCTTGGTTGAAAGGGCATCAAAAATACTGGAATGGGGATTTCCAACGATGTCGGTCGACACCACCGGGTCTTCGCAGTATTCCAGAATTCCTTTCAGGCGACCTTCGGCAGCGTCTTTCATCGCTTTGTTCACATCCTCTGCCGTTACCGATTTGTCCAGTTCTGCCACCAGATCCACCAGGGAGCCATCGGCTACCGGTACACGAACCGCAATGCCGTCCAGTTTGCCTTTCAGCTCGGGAATTACCAATCCCACCGCTTTTGCCGCTCCGGTGGTGGTGGGTACAATATTCTGTGCCGCTGCCCGTGCCCGACGCAAGTCGCTGTGGGGCAGGTCCAGTAATCGCTGGTCGTTGGTATAGGCATGAATGGTGGTCATCCAGCCCCGGCGGATTCCAAACGTATCGTGCAACACCTTCGCCACCGGCGCCAGACAGTTGGTTGTACAGGATGCATTGGAAACCAGTTTATGTTCCGGCTTCAGGGTATCGTCATTTACACCCAGAACAATGGTGTTATCCAGCTCATCTTTTGCCGGAGCCGACAACACTACTTTTTTTGCACCGGCTTGTAAGTGGAGGCTCATTTTTTCCCGGGTCCGAAATACACCGGTGGATTCCAGTACAATGTCCACCCCTAATTCGCTCCAGGGCAGCTTGGATGGATCCTTTTCCGCGTACACTTTAATTCGTTTGTCGCCCACTACCAGCACATCGCCATCCGCTGCAACGGGAACCGGAAAACGCCCGTGTACGGAATCATATTTCAACAAATGGGCCAGGGTTTTTGCATCCGTTAAGTCATTGATGGCTACAACGTCCAGATCGGAATCATGAAACATGGCTTTGTATGCCAGGCGTCCAATCCGTCCAAAACCATTGATTGCTACTTTAATTGCCATGGTGTGCCTCCTAAATTTTATTTTCCAGATGTATTGTCTAAAACACTGAAAAGTTAATGAAATATATTACCAACTGCTATACAATACAAAATTTATGTTATCGCATTTTACCGTTGTACTTTTATACGTTATTTTAATTGTCATGATGGCCGGTTTATTGATTATGGTTTTTTAAAACTCAAATTGTGCCGAATTCACCTTGATTCAAGGTATTGATAAACCTAAATTTGTTCAATTTTGGGAGAACAGCTTTATATGGATTTATTTTTAAAAAATGGCACCATCGTTACACAAAATCAAACCAGAGACATTTTCCAGGGGCATCTTCTAATCCGGGGAAATCGAATTGCCGCCATGGGACCGGATATTTCCAATCCCGGTGTCCCCGAATTGAATGTTGAAAACCTGGTTATTGTACCGGGCTTTATCCAGACCCACATTCACATGTGCCAGACGCTTTTCCGGAATCTGGCGGACGATCTGGAACTTCTGGAATGGTTATCCGAACGCATCTGGCCAATGGAATCCGCACATACACCCGATTCCCTGCGCGCTTCCGTGCAATTGTCGCTGGTAGAATTGTTCAAAAATGGCACCACCACGGTGCTGGACATGGGTGCCCTTCATCATACGGATGTTATTTTCGAAGAAATGGTCCGAAGCGGTATCCGGGGGTTTAGCGGGAAAGTACTGATGGATACTGAACCGCCCTATTACCGGCAGGACACGGCCGAAAACCTGACCGAAAGCGAGCAGCTGATTCAACAGTGGAATGGCGCCGCCAACGGTCGGATTGGTTACGCCCTGGCGCCCCGTTTTGTTTTAAGTTGCAGCAATGCCCTGTGGGATGGCGTTCGAGATCTTTCCGAAAAGTACAATGTATTTGTGCATACGCATGCATCGGAAAACAAACGGGAAACCGAACTGGTGAAAACCCAAACCGGCATGGGGAATATTGAGTTTTTTGCTCATAAGGGTCTGGCCTCTCCCAACTTACTTCTGGCCC
>WGBF01000002.1 GCA_015494485.1 bacterium
ACACCCGCATCTTGAATGCATTAAATACCCGCAATGTTATAAATGTTTATCCGGCTACCGGTAGTGACCGGGATGATGGGGTGATAAACCGGACAGAATACAAGAACTGGCTTAATGAATATGGTCCGCAATTCGACGCTTTGTACCGGGCCATTAAGATAGAGAATGGTGGAAGTTATTTTACTTACCTTGGCAAAGAATTGTGGGGGCATCCCCGGCAAATTTTTATTGGGTTTACCATTAATTATTAAGTTTTACCCAATTGAAAGGTAAAAAGGGGTTGCCATGCGCATTTTAAAATGGATTGGGATCGGGGTATTGCTAATCCCCGGTCTCCTGTGGGGAGGCATTAAATCCAATTTAGCAACAACGAAGCCCTATACGTTTGAACAAGGGGCCATTTTGCATCCCAATGACTGGGTATACTGGCAATATTATAATGGGCGTTCGGGTATAGATCCCAACGGTAACTCTGGCGGACTGTTCCGGAATATCTCCCATGTCTATGAGGATGGCTTGCTCTTTGGGTATATGGAAGGTAGTACGCTATACATGGTTGGAAATCAATATTTTAATACCTGGTCACCTTTAGAGGAACGCATTTACCGGATCCGAAAGGGCTGGCGTCGGTTATCCCAATCGGAAATCATTCATGAGCTGGGGACCATGGGCATAAGCCCAATAACTGATGCGGATATTCAGCGCTTTTTGGATTTCCTGGCCTACAACTGGGAAAACTGGCCCTGGCAGGAAGGTGCGCCATGGGTGGACGTTAATGGCAATGGGGTATATGACCCTGATGAAGATATCGCAGGTTATTCTTTTGCAGACGATATGGTATTTTACCGCATTACAGACCAGGACAGCTCCCTGGTAGAAAAATATTTTTGCGGTTACACGTTAGGACTTCAATTGGATGTACTGGTATGGGGTGTAAACGCTGCCTCCAGCGTATTAAACCAGGCCCTGTTTAAAACCGTTCGCTTTCGAAACATCAGAGGCCGTTCACTGGATTCCCTTCATTTTAGTGTGTGGGTCGATGCAGATGTAGGGTCATATAGTGATGATGTGGTAGGGTGCGATTCGGTTCTGGGGCTGGCATATACCTATAATGGAAGAAACTCAGACCCCGAATTTGAAAAATATGGCCTAAATCCCGGCGCAGTGGGGTATGATGTGGTATTGGGTCCGTGGATTGCATCTCCCGGGGATACCGCCTGGATACGCGGGGAACAAGTAGCGAATTATAAAAATTTATCCATGACATCATTTAATACCATTTTTAGATTCCCTGAAGGTAGAGTAACACGTTTAACCCAATGCGATCCGTTTAGAACAGGAGTTGTTTTTAACCTCATTCGTGGTTATCGACCAACAGGCGATATATTCAATCCCTTACCGCAATATCATCGCGATACCGGTGCTCCAACCCGCTTTCCGTTTAATGGCGATCCTGTTACCGGTAGCGGTGACCTGGATGGCATCGTCAATCAGCCGGGAGACCGGCAATTTTATTTAAATATTGGGCCTTTCCCACTTCAGGTTGATGAGCAGCAGGAAGTTCACATTGCCATCATGGCCGGATTACCGGGGGAGAGCCGGGTCGATGCAGTAGCCAATTTGAAGGCAACGGATCGGGTTATTCAAAAAATAGCGGACCATTATTTTCAATTTATTCCTCAACCTCCCCAAATGCCGGAGGTTACTGCAACGACTTATCCCGATAAAATTATTCTGGATTGGGGTGAAAATCCAGACGTTATTCGCCAAATTGAGGAGACCATCTCGTATGAGAGCGAAAATACCGGATACCGATTTGAAGGCTATGTGGTGTATCAATACACAAGCGCCATGAAAGAAGCTGACCGCATCCCTATTGCTGTATTTGATGTAAAGAACGGGGTAACAAAGGTTTACGGTTGGCGGTTTCTTCCCGAGATTGGTGAGAAAGTATGGATGGCAGTAATCGAAGGCACCGATCGGGGGGTGCAGCATACATTCGTGGTGGAGAAAGATTATATTCAAAATGCCCCCCTTGTGGTGGGGAAGTCCTACTATTTTGGTGTGTCTGCTTATTCGTACAATCCAAATCCCCAGATCATGGGAGATGAGGTATTGGAATCCCCGGTGGCGCGGATCACCGCTGTGCCCCAGGCGCCCCCGCCCGGTACTCAATATAGCAGTCAATTTGGGGACGAGTTACCCATAGAACACATTGCTGGAAACAGCATGGGATTAGTACGGGCCATGGTTGCAAATCCCGGTGCTATTAAAGGGCACGAATATGAAATTTATTTTACTATAGAAAAAGATAGCAGCAGCCCAAATTTTGGCCAGGTGGTGTGGAATTTCCGGCGTGTAGACGATGGGGAAGAGTTGATTACCGGGCATTCCATTTCTACAAATCCTCAGTCCGCAATACCGGTTCTTGCCGATGGCCTGGAGCTGTGGGTAGCCAATCCGGAACAAAAATTTCGAGATTTTCAGGTCGTTGCCAATGCCGGTGGACCTTTGGCAGAACCCGTTAGTGCTGCTGCAACTTGGATGGGATTTCCGGGCAGTTACCCAGACCAAAGCCAACAAACCACTAACTCAGCCAGATGGCTTATTCATCAGGAAAATCCCGAGGTGGACTATTACACCGGTTTTGAAGCACTGGTTACGCGGTATCTGCCGGTTGAGAAGATTCCGGAGAGTTATGAAATTCGCTTCACTTACCAGGGCGAAGCCCATTTTCCCTGGAGCAGCGGCGGTATCCATTCCATTCCGTTTGAAGTATGGAGCATCGGAAACGAAGATAACCCGGATGATGATTATCGGTGCTTTGTATTTGTCCGGGACCTGGAAGATAGCCTGAATTGGGGAGAATTTAACATTACCAATATTGACCATTCCGTATCCTCCCGTCCTGATGATCCCATGACGGATAGTTATTACATTGTAGAACCCTGGAACACCCAGCCGGGAGAAGGAGGATATCAGACGTTACAGGGTATTATAGCGGCGCAGTCCGACAGCGAAGTTGTAGCAACCGCCTATTGGGAACATGAACTGCCCGGGACGTCACGACCAGGATTAGCCGGCTTAACTTTTGTGAATTGGAATGGTGGTGATGTCCCCGATACGGAGAAAGATTGGAATGACTATCCCTATAATGCCTTATTACCGGAACCCGGTACCATATTTCGAATCCTTTCCAATGTGCCATTTACGGTGTCGGACCGGTATCGCATCACGGCTTCTCCGGTTATCCGTAGTGTGGACATTGAACGGAAAGTGGTGGAGAATGTAACGGTTTATCCCAATCCGTTTATTGTGGATAACCCCCTGGACCCCAATAATGGGCAGTTTGTGTATTTTTATCATTTACCGCGCAAAGCGGTTGTTCGCATATTTGCCCTGGATGGCACCGTAGTGCGACGTCTGGAAAAAGAGGACGACAGCCAGTTTCTCCGGTGGGATCTACGTAACGACGCCGGCCGCCGGGTTGCGTCGGGTATTTACATCGCGCATCTTCAAATGCAATTAAGTGACGGGAGTCAAATTCAAAAAACATTGAAAATAGCTATACTGCAGGGTCGGGAACGATTTTAATCATGAAAAGTATTGAAATAGGATTTGTTCCCCATTAAATTATCGCATCATTAAGCGGGAGTAGCTCAGTTGGTAGAGCGTCAGCTTCCCAAGCTGAGGGTCGCGGGTTCGAGTCCCGTCTCCCGCTCAAGTTTTACCAGTCCCGGGCAGGCGATTGATTGTAATCACAATCACAAAACGGTACTCTCCCTAAATTTTTTCCACATACATTCCTAAACGCAACGAATGGAGGATGGAATGAAGCACATAGCGATTGTTTTGTTAACCATTATGGTGGTTGTTTCTGCGAGTTGGGGGCAATATCTGCAGCAGTTCTCCGGTATGGGGGGAATTGACTGGACCAATCAGGTTGTACGGGCCACGGGCATTGGGGCACCAAACCCCAATTTCCCACCATCCGCGCAGCGCAGTAGTGCCGTGGAAGCCGCAAAAGTGGTAGCCCTCCGCAACATCTTGCAGCTGGTAAAAGGGGTTTACGTTAATTCCACCACCACCATTGAAAATGCCATGGTGAAAAGCGATCTCATTCGTACCCGTGTGGAAGGAGTTGTGCGCAATTTTAAGATTACGGACATCCGGTACATGTCTACCGGTGATGTGGAAGTGGATGTTGAGGTGCCACTCAGCGCATTTTATGAAATTTTTCTAACTTTCCCTGAAGGTACCGCTACACAGGCCCCCCGGTATTGTCCGCTATGTGGGCAACCCTGGCCGGCCGGAAAGCCCTTTCCCAAAGAATATGAATATTTATTGCAGGGTGGCAATGCTGCAGGCGCTGCACCGACCCAGCCCCGAATGCACACGCCGCCAGCCGGGAACCAGGCCTTTACGGGGTTAATTGTGGATGCCCGTGGATTGGGGGTGAAACCCGCCCTGGCACCCCGCATTCTGGATGAAAATGGCAATGTGGTGTATGGTACGCAAAATGTATCCCGGGAGTATGCCCTGCAAATTGGTGTGGTGGGGTATGAGAAAGATGTGAACCGTGCCCGCCAGAATGAGCGGGTGGCCAATAATCCGTTGATTGTGAAGGCTATACGGGTGGAAGGCCCCAACCGGACGGATGTGGTCATTCGTAATGCCGATGCCGACCGGATTCGTCAGTTGGCTCAGCGCTTGAAGTTTCTGGAAGAATGTCGGGTTATGATGGTTTTAGACTAAATAGGGGGAGAAAATCATGAATCGTTGGCTGAAAACATTTTTCATTCTGGTTCCACTGGCAATATTAATTGGTTGTGGGGGTGGTCAAAAGGTACGAAAAGCCGCCTCCGTGGTGGATACGCCGGAGATCCATTACGACAAGGGCCGTGCTTATCTCGCAGAGAATAATGTGGATCAGGCTTTTTTTGAATTCCAGCAGGCCGTTACTCTGAATCTCAAATACGCCCCAGCGTACGAAGGCATGGCCTGGGTTTATATTGCCCGCAATAATCCGGATGAAGCCATTAAGATGGCCGATAAAGCTCTGGATTTAAACGGTGACTGGCATCTGGCACGGGTGGCACGGGCGCGGGCATATTCCCTGAAGGGAAATCACGACAAGGCAATAAAAGAGGCCCGCAAAGCCATTGAAAAACTGGAAGATTCTAAAATGCCCGGAAAGAAGCGGTATTTAATTGAGGCATACCTGGCCTTGGGCGATATTTACC
>WGBF01000003.1 GCA_015494485.1 bacterium
AGGGATTTTGGCTTTCCCATTTTCACGATCCTGATGCACCCTTTTATTTTACCGATACCACATTTAAGCCCATAGCCGCTTTCCCGAAACTGAATGAATACAACCAGACCATTGGTGTATTGCCAAATGATACCCTCTGGGTGGGGAATACCCCTTACGTTACCGTAGTGGATGGTTGTATCAAAACATGCGAATGGTTGACAGCTGATCAGGCCATGGGCACCACTGCGCCGGGGGCAACTTCTGTGGTGACGTTGCATGTAGATGCTACTGACCTAACACCCGGGAATTATGTCTGCAACATTAACCTTTATACCAACGACCCCTATCAACGAGCAGTAACCGTTCCCGTGTATTTCACAGTGGAAGAACCGGTGGGAATTGCGGCCAATTCCCCCGTTCCCGATCGTCTGGTGCTGGAACAAAATTACCCCAATCCCTTTAATCCCACCACCACCATTCGGTATCAATTGCCGATTGCGGCACAGGTCGAGTTGAAGATTTACGACATCCTGGGACGGCCTGTACGGGAGTTGGTGAACGAGCGACAGAAGCCGGGATATTATGAGGTGCAATGGGATGGAACAAATGATGCTGGGGAACCGGCTTCCAGCGGGGTGTACTTATATCGATTAATAGTGAATCAAGCTTCTGGTAAGTACATCGTGAAAACCCAAAAAATGATGTTATTGAAATAAGTTCAGATATAATTAGAATTAAGGAGAGCCAAAATGAATTTATGTTTAGATAGAATAAAGACAAGGACAACATTTTGGGTATCAAATTGTTTGAATTCAGTTGTGGGCGCGAATCTCAAACAATTGGACGCCGAATTTTTCAGACGGGTATTGTTTCTGCTGTTATGGGTAACGGTCATACCGGTTTACGGACAATCCCTCACTTGGCTGGGGATGCTTGGCGGCTCCCAAAGTCAAGCTTACGATGTTTCTTCAGATGGTTCGGTTGTGGTAGGCGAGTTCGTTAACTCTAATGGGGAAACACGAGCTTTTCGTTGGGAGAATGGTGTAATGCAAGATCTGGGCACACTTACGGGCACTCATTATAGCGGTGCGCGAGCTGTATCGAGGGATGGGGCGGTGGTGGTTGGATGGTCGTATGCTAATAATGAGCAATCGCATGCATTCCGGTGGGAAAATGGAGTCATGCAGGACATCGGAACGCTGGGAGGGGAAAATAGCGAAGCTCTGGACGTAACAGCAAACGGCTCTACGGTGGTAGGACGATCTAAAAATGCTTCAGGAGAATGGAGAGCATTCAGTTGGTCTGGAGGAATGATAGACCTGGGTGCGGTTAATGGATGGGAGGATGAGAGTGAAGCCCGTGGTATTACAGCGGATGGCTCAGTTGTGGTGGGCTGGGCAAAAGACTCTAATGGTAGAAAAATGGGTTTTGCCAACATACAGTTCCTTAATACCCCGGTAGGATATGTAAGTGCTGCTGAAAAAGTCTCGGATGCTGGATCAATAATCGTTGGAGCTGCATATATTTTTGTTGGTTATTATGAGTATCATGCCATTCGCTGGTATAATGGCGTATGGGAAGACCTGGGCACATTGGGAGGCAACGCCTGGGCCTGGGATGTATCTGCAGATGGCTCAAGAATAGTAGGTTCTGCTTATGATGCCAATGGACAGCAAAGCGCATTTCTTTGGGAAAATGGGGTAATGAGTGATCTCAATGTAATTTACGACAGTCTGTTGAGTTGGAATAGCAGATTATGGACAGCCAATGCCATCTCTCCCGATGGACGTTTCATAGTGGGCGCGGGTAAAAGAACAAGTGCAACAAATATGGAAGCATTCATCCTCGATACACAAGGTATCACAGGAATAGAACGTTCTCAATCCATACCAAAAGTTATACAATTATATCAGAATTACCCTAACCCATTTAACCCAAAAACCAATATTCAATATTTATTAAGCAGCAATCAAAATGTTGTTTTGAGTGTCTATGATTTAAATGGCAGAGAAATAAAAAATTTGGTAAATGAATCTCAACCAGCCGGCACCTATACTGTACAATGGGACGGCACCAACAACGCAGGTCAGCAGGTCAGCAGTGGTGTGTATTTGTACCGATTGGAGGCGGGAAACACCATTGCTGTGCGAAAGATGTTACTGGTGCGCTGAGTTTACCTGTACAATCGCTGCAAAGGCCCAATTACTCCGGAAATCAATGATGAGATGCTCTAAAACGGCAAAGGGTCAGAATGTTTATTATTGAGGTGAAGAAGGTGAATTTCTTGGAGAGCAGCTTTCATACCTTGAAATTGATGTGTGGACTTCTTTTGTTAAAAGCACATATTGAGAACGAAACGGGAACAAGAAGAATTTTTGCCTAAATTTTTCATGATATTTGGGAATTGCTATCCCAAATATCATGAATTATATTGCTTACATGATTACGCGAGATATTGAAAGCGAATTGGCCATCTGCAGAAAGGAATATCCAGCTATTACCATCACTGGTCCCCGGCAATCAGGGAAAACAACTTTAGCTCGTCATTTTTTTAAAGAACTACCATATGTGAATTTAGAAGATCCGCTTCAGCGGGAATACTTTCAAACGGACCCGAAAGGTTTTTTGACAAATTATGAAAACGGCGCCATATTTGATGAGGTACAACATCTTCCAGAATTATTGTCGTTTCTGCAGGTACAAATTGATGAGCATCCTATACCTGGTCGATTTGTATTAACCGGTTCTCAGCATTTTGGACTCACCTCAAAAATAACGCAAAGCCTCGCCGGTCGGTCGGCGTTACTGGAACTTTTACCATTTAGCATTACAGAGCTAAAGCGAGGTAATTTCCTTAACCATTCTCTGGAACAAGTTTTAATTACGGGCGCTTATCCTCCAATATTTGATCGACAATTGCGACCTGACAAATGGTATCGGGATTACATCGCCACATACATCCAGCGAGATGTGCGGCAAATCTCACAAATTCAGAATCTGGAGAATTTTACCCGGTTTTTGCGGGTAGTTGCCGGACAAATCGGACAGTTATTCAGTAGTAATCGCCTGGCTGCTGAAATTGGGGTTGACCACAAGACAGTAATAAAGTGGTTACATATTTTGCAAAGCAGTTATATTGTCCGACTTGTAGAACCCTATTATCAAAATTTTCGTAAACGCATTGTAAAATCACCAAAGATTTATTTTTACGATACAGGCATTGTTTGCAGCCTATTGAGTATTACCCAAGCTTCTCACCTTGAAACGCATCCATTGCGGGGAGAAATTTTTGAAAACTGGGTTTTTGCTGAGTTAGCAAAGTATGTTTTTAATCGGAGATTGCCATTTAACATTTATTTCTGGAGAACGCATGGAGGCCAGGAAATTGATTTTCTTATTGAATCCGGGAATAAAATTACTGCTATTGAAGTGAAATCCGGAAAAACAATTCATCCACAAATAATTCGCAAATTTCAAAATGCACTGGCACCCTGGAGAGAAAGCAATTACGAAGTGGATTCCAGAATTATTTATGGTGGAGAAGAAAGCTTTTCCGCATTCAACACCACAGTGGTCCCCTGGTACGAATTAGACACTTTATTTAATTTGGACAAATAGGAATCCTTAAAAGAGAGATACAAAGCTATTTTATTATTTTTTATTGCGAAGGAAATTGGCGTAAAAAACTTATTCCCGTTCTTTCTCCAGCCCATGCCGAATAATTTTCGCTTCTTTCATAAACACCACGTCTTCGGAAAGATTGGTTGCCAGGTCTGCAACGCGTTCCAGGTCGCGGGCAACGCGCGCTAAAGCAAACGCCTGTTCCAATTTGTCCGGTTTATCCTTAACGACTTCAATAATGTGGGCAATCACTTTATCATATAATTCATCTACTTCCGAATCCCGAACACAAATTTCTCGGGCGGTTTCACTATCCAGGTGGATAAAAGCATTGACAGCATCGTGTACCATTTGGGCTGCCAGGCGGCTCATTTTCGGCAGGTCTTCCAGTGGTTTCAGATAGGGTTCACCGGCAAGCTTTATAGCAGTGTTTGCAATATTAACCGCATGGTCACCAATACGTTCCAGGTCGTTGTTCATCTTTAGTGCAGCAATAATAAAGCGTAAATCCACGGCAACCGGTTGTTGCAGGGCAAGGAGCGTTAAAATCTGGTCTTCGATTTTTACTTCCAGCTGGTCAATGTCGTTATCCATTTGTTTTACCTGTTCCGCCAATTGCACATCCTGACGTTCCAGGGCTTTCATGGATAGCCGTAAAGAATGTTCTACCTCATTGGCCAGAAAAATGATGTCTTTTTTGATATTTTCCAATAACTGTTGCATCTTTTCTTTCATATCACAATCTCCAAAGATGTACAGAGTTAAATTTTTTATCCAAATCGACCGGTAATGTAATCCTCAGTTAATTTTTCACGGGGATTGGTAAAAATGGTTTTGGTATCCCCAAATTCAATTAATTCTCCCATCATCATAAAAGCGGTATAATCCGAAACCCGCGCCGCTTGTTGCATGTTGTGGGTTACAATCACAATGGTAAAGTCATTCTTCAGTTCTTCAATTGTTTCTTCAATTTTGCCGGTGGAAATGGGGTCCAGCGCCGATGCCGGTTCGTCCATTAAAATAATATCCGGCATATTGGCCAGTGCCCGGGCAATACACAAGCGCTGCTGTTGCCCACCGGAAAGGTCTAACGCAGAATGATGAAGGCGGTCTTTAACCTCACGCCACAGGTCTGCTTTTTTAAGGGCGATTTCAACAATTTCATCCAGTTCGTTTTTATTGGCAATGCCATTCACTTTGGGACCAAACGCTACATTTTCCCAGATGGACATTGGAAACGGATTGGATTTCTGAAACACCATTCCCACCTTTTTGCGCAATTCTTCCAGCCGGATATTAGGCCGGTAGATGTCTTCGCCTTCTATCAGAACTTTTCCGGTCAGATAGGTACCGGGAATCAAATCATTCATGCGATTGAAACATCGCAACAGGGTGGATTTTCCGCAACCGGAAGGGCCGATAAATGCGGTAACCTTTTTTTCCGGAATGCGGATATTAATGTTTTTAAGGGCATGGTTCTCTGGCCCGTAGTAAAAATTTAAATTCTGGGTTTCAATGACAATTGTCTCGTTACTCATGTTGTTCAAAGCTTTTTCCTGTATGAATTGGCCTGTTTTGATTTGTTCCATAGAATCCCTTATTCCATTATTAATTTAAATATAACTTTTAACATGAAAATTTAAAATGCACCCATTTTGTATTTTTTGCGTAACCGGTTTCTTAAATAGATGGCCAGAACATTTAATACCACAACAATTAAAATGAGAAGCAGTGCTGTCATGTACACCATTGGTTTGGCAGCTTCCACATTTGGGGATTGAAAACCCACATCATAGATGTGAAATCCCAGATGCATAAATTTGCGGTCCAGATGCAGAAAGGGGAAAGTGCCATCAATAGGCAGGGAAGGTGCCAGCTTCACAACGCCGGTAATCATTAAGGGCGCAACTTCACCCGCACCGCGGCTAATTGCCAGAATAAGCCCGGTTAGAATGCCTGGCATGGCGTTGGGGATAACAATTTTGCGGATCATCTGCCATTTGGTGGCACCCAGCGCCAGCGCTCCTTCCTTGTTGGCGCGGGGTACTGCCATAATCCCTTCTTCAGTAGCAACCACAACAACCGGCAGTGTAAGGAGCGCCAGAGTTAAGGAAGCCCATAAAATACCACCGGTGCCAAATGTAGGTTCCGGTAATTTATTGCTAAAAAACAGCTGGTCAATACTGCCCCCTACCATGTAAATAAAGAATCCCAGTCCGAATACACCATACACAATGGAGGGGACACCGGCCAGATTGTTGACAGATAGCCGAATCAATCGTACAATTTTTCCCTGGGGCGCGTATTCATGTAGATAAATGGCTGCCATTACCCCAAAGGGAACGACGGCAATAGACATCAATATAACCATTAATACAGTACCGAAAATGGCGGGGAACACGCCCCCTTCAGTATTGGCTTCCCGGGGATTGGCGGAAACAAATTCCCATAACTTTGCAGCATAATGAGCGGCCTTTTGCCAGCGGGACATCCGATTGGGCTGATAGAAGCGTACTATATCTTTTAACAGAATATTTTTAGTATGTCCGTCAGCCGTTTCCATAACCAGATACAAACCTTCCCGTTCCGCATAGCGTTGAGCCAATTCATTTTCAAGACGGGAATATTCGTCGGAAATGGCCATTTCCAGGCTGTCGATCTGTTTGCGGAGTTGGTGCAGTTTTTTTTGACCGGCGGGTGTGTCTTTGTCCGGCGAAATTTCAAGTAACGATAGTTGACGATCTAATACTGAAAGTGGTTCGGTTAGGTCATGAATGGCTTTTTCCAGTTGAGCAATTATTGCCTCAAGTTCCCGGGATTTCTTTTTGGCCTGCCGTGCAGCGTGGAATATGGCTTCTTCGGAGGAATCCACTACTTGTTCACCCAGGTGTACGGCACGAATAAAGCCGTAAAAATTCCCATACTCCATACGTTCAATGACTGTTGCAAATGGCGGTTGAGTGTCCCGGGAAATTTCCGGGAGATCAATCCATTTAAAATCCAGCCCGTATATATCGCGGTTGCCAATTTTGAGCTTCAATTCCTTAATTTTAATCTCTTTGCCATCCGGGAGTTGTTGATAGCGGGTATCCTTGTCCCAGATTTCGCCCAATAATTGGTTGCCGGATTTTAAAGTAAAAAGGTGAACATTCCGGGGCCAGAAGAATCCCAGCCCTTTCGTTAAAATAATGATGAAAATAAATGCTACCATTGCCAGAGAGACAACCAAACCCAGGCCGGTGGCAAAGATGTACGGATCACCTTTTTGCTTGAAATAGGTGATTCTGGAATTTGTGCTAATTTTTTGTTTAATCTCGTTCATCCTGAAAACAACCCATTTTAAAATCGTGCGTATTTTTTCCGTAATCGTTCGCCTACGATCGCAGATACTGAATTGATTACAAACGTAAACAGAAACAGCAGTAAACCGGTTAAAAACAATACCCGATACAACGTGCCCCCTACCGGTGCTTCCGGTATTTCTACCGCAATACAGGCGCTCATGGCGCGGAATCCATTAAAC
>WGBF01000004.1 GCA_015494485.1 bacterium
CTTCATCCCGGAACAGCCCCAGTGTTTTTGTTAAATATTGTTCTGCTTCGGCAATTTTGTTTTGCTGGAACAGAATTTTTCCCAGTTCGAAGTACACATATTTTTTGGCATGTTCGTTGACGTCTTCGGCCAGCGCTTTGTGTAAATATTCCAGGGCCTTGTCGGTTTGTCCCAGCCCCTCGTACGCAAACCCGATTAGCCGCAGGGCATCGAACCGTTGCTGGGCATCCAGTTTGTCGCTTTCCAGGGCCTTGCTTAAATACTCAATAGCTTTCTCATATTTGCCAGAATAATAGTAACTCCACCCGATTTCAATTTGCACGATGGGCAGATTATCCGGGTCATCTTTAATGTGTTCTGCCACCCACAAATAGTCCATCAGCGCCCGATTGTAATCCCGGTCCAGGTACGCATCACGGGCCCGGGCTAAACGGTCCAGGATTTCCTGCTCGGTGGGTTTCATAAATTCTCCTTGTAAATTCTTCATATTGCGAATTATTTTCAATTTCGCTGAAAATCGTAAAGTTGGCAAGTATTTTGTAGAATTAAGCCAAAACGGCAAATCAAGGAAATTATGAGCAATCAACAGTAAAAACCAAAAAGGAGTGGATTTATGGATCACATATCGCCCATTACACACCTCACCGAAGATGAAAGCATGTTTAAAGAAATGGTCAGTGAATTTGCGGAAGAACAGATTAAGCCCTACGTCATGGAAATGGACGAAAAGGCCCAGTTCCGCAAGGACATTTTGCAGCAATTTTTTGAATTGGGCTTAATGGGGATTGAAATCCCGGAAGAATACGGCGGTACGGGGAGTTCTTTTTTTATGTCCATTCTGGCTGTGGAAGCCCTGGCCAAAGTGGATGCCTCGGCGGCCATTTACGTGGATGTGCAAAATACTCTGGTAAACAACGCTGTGAAACGCTGGGGATCTGAGGAATTAAAGAAGAAGTACTTGCCCCAACTGGCGCAGGAAAAGCTGGGCGCGTATGCCCTTTCCGAAGCCTCGTCCGGTTCCGATGCGTTTTCCCTTAAAACCCGCGCGGAAAAGAAAGGGGATCACTACGTGTTAAACGGAACCAAACTGTGGATTACCAACGGTGCCGAAGCGGATATTTTCATCATCTTTGCCAATCTGGATCCGGAGAAAGGGTACAAAGGCATTACCGCCTTCATTGTGGAACGGGATTTCGAAGGGTTCAGTGTGGGCAAAAAGGAAAATAAGCTGGGTATCCGCGCCAGCAGCACCACGGAATTAATTCTGGAAAATTGCATTGTGCCGGCGGAAAATGTTCTGGGGGAAGAAGGCAAAGGGTACAAGGTTGCCATTGAAACCCTGAATGAAGGACGCATTGGCATTGGCGCCCAGATGCTTGGGATCATGGAAGGGGCCATCGAAGCGGCATCGCAATATGCCCACGAACGGGTTCAATTTGGCAAGCCCATTGTGAATTTTCAGGCCATTCAATTTCAAATTGCGGAAGCGGCAACCTACTTGGAAGCCTCCCGCACCCTGGTGTACAATGCCGCGCGGATGAAAGATGCCGGTATGACCTTTTTAAAAGAAGCCGCCATGGCTAAATGGTTTGCTTCCGTCCATGCGGAAAAGGTTACCTCCCGCATGCTGGAGATCTTCGGAGGGTACGGTTACACCAAAGAATACCCGGCAGAAAAATATTACCGGGATTGCAAAATCGGGCAGATTTACGAAGGCACATCCAATATGCAGTTGCAAACTATCGCCAAGTACCTGTTGTTCCGCAAATAACACCTTTGGGCCCTGCTGAACGGGGTGCAATTCCGAATTAGAATTGCATCCCCATTGCTCCCGCTTTTGGAGCATCTGCAGTTTTCCGACTGGGTGAATTGGTGTGGGGTGCTGATTCTCGTGTTGCGCTTACGTGGCGTTGGTGGGCATGAAAACGTTCCCCTACGACAGACGCAAATGGCATTGACAGCTGCATCCACTCGTGAAATCCCGAAATATTTTGGGCATTTTTGGGAATCGGAAAACCCCTGGTTTTTTCTACCGTTGGTATTTTGGGGCAAAGGTGGTAAATTCACCCGATTACGATGGGGTGTTGTATGCGTTGGCTTATTATTTTTTTGCTGTTGGCAGGCAGTGGGTATGGGCAGTGGTTTTCTTCCTTTTTTAATGATTCCACTTTGCGAATTGATGTGTACCATTCCGGAACACGGGAGACGGAGCGCATCGATGTAGAGAAATATTATGTTACGCCCACCTGGGCCGGAAATCCCGATGCGCTCCTCGATACCTTAAATCGGGGCCATTATTTTCTTCGGGTGCTGGATGTCCAAACCCAGCAGCTCATTTATTCCTATGGGTTTTCTACCTTATTTAATGAATGGCAAACCACCGATGAGGCACAAAACGGTGGACGTCGTACTTTTCCGGAAACCATTCGGATTCCCTTTCCCCGTCGGCCGGTTCAAATTGAATGGCTCGTTCGGGATGAGCAGAATCGGTTTACCCGTTCCATTGCCACCTGGGTGTTTGACCCCGGTGCCGAATGGGTGAACACGGAGAATCGCGCCGGTGAGGTGATGGTTCGCAAAATGCTGGATCATGGCACCCCCCACCACCATGTGGACGTGGTGATTGTAGGCGACGGCTACACCGCGGCAGAGGCAGAGGCATTTTTTCAGCGTGCTGCAGCGCTGGTGGATACGTTGTTTTCCATTGAACCGTATCGACACCTGAAATCCGCCTTCAACGTGACCGCGGTGCTGCGGCCTTCCCTGGAATCCGGTACGGATAATCCCCGGGAGGGGGTGTACCTGAATACCGCTCTGGGCACCTCCTTTAACACCTTTGGTTTACAA
>WGBF01000005.1 GCA_015494485.1 bacterium
CAGCACATCGCGAATGGCATCGTCGGAGAGATGGGAAACATCCACCAGCATTCCCAGCCGGTTCATTTCCTGCACCACCTGCTTCCCAAACTCACTTAATCCACCCCAGCGGGCGGTATCGGTAGCCGAATCCGAAATGTCATTGGGTTTGGAATGGGTGAGGGTAATGTAACGGACACCCAGGCGGTAAAAATCCCGCAGCAGTCCCAAACTGTGTTCAATGGGACTCCCGTTTTCCATGCCCATAAGGGCAGCAATTTTTCCTTCACGGTGAATGCGACGAACATCCTCTGATGTAAACGCCATTTCAATTTGATCCGGATAGCGCGCCACCGCATTGTACACCGCATCAATTAATTCCAGCGCGTAATGTGCCGGGTGCAGGGTATCCAAGCGATTGGGGACAAAGATGGAAAAAAACAATCCATCCAATCCCCCTTCCCGGGCGCGGGGTAAATCAAAATGTCCGTCGGAATGGCGTTTCCCAATGTCGAAATTTTCGTGAAAAATCCGCATGGTCACATCCACATGCGTATCCAGTACAATAGCGGATTGATGAATGCGGAGGGCTTTTTGCCACAATTGGGGATCATCCACCCCCGGTGGTAATTTTTGAGCACGAAGAATTCCAAAAGACACCAATAAAAGAACCAAGACGCTATTAAGAACGAATTTCATTTTTCTTTCTCCTCCAGAACTTCGGGTTGATGGCTTGCAACAGTGTTATGATAATACTCGCAATATGGGGTTAAAGGGCATACATCGCAACGGGGATTCTGGGCTTTGCAGACCTTGCGCCCGTGCCAGATGAGCCAGTGGTGCGCTGCCGACCACTTCTCCCGGGGGATGTTGGCCATCAGCTGTTCTTCCGTTTCCCGGGGCGTTTTGGCATTGGCCAATCCAATCCGGTTGGCAACCCGGAACACGTGGGTATCCACCGCAATGGCATCCTGGTCAAATGCCACGCTGATAACCACATTGGCTGTTTTGCGCCCTACCCCCGGCAATTTCATCAGTTCCTGACGAGTTCGGGGAACCTCGCCGCCGTAGTCACTGAGGATTTTCCGGGCGGTGGCCACAATATTGCGGGCTTTGCTGCGGAACAGGCCCACTTTTTTTATTTTCTCTTCCAGCTCTTCCGGCGCCAGGCGGGCAAAGGCTTGCGCATCCGGATACTCCTTAAACAAATGTTCGGTGATTTTATTCACCTGCTTGTCGGTACTTTGAGCCGCCATCATGGTGGCAACCAGTAACTGAAAGGGGGTTTTAAAATTGAGTGCCGTGCCGGTTCCCCCGTACTCCTTCTCCAGAATTTCCAGCACCTTTTGAATTTTATCTTTAGACAGCAATGCGTATCCCTCATAGTTTGCAAGTGAAGAGTTTACAATACTCGCACTTCATTGTCAAAAACAAATTACAGGAACCGGCGCGTTAAGTTGCAGAAAAAATGTCGTGAATTTGTTGGCGGAGATGCTGACATACGGCATTTCGATTTTCTTCCGTTAGCAACAGGATTTCAATTCCCGGCCATTGCTTCAGCGTTTCGATCCATGGCGTACCCTTTAATGCAATAGTGGCAACTACCGGCCATTCACTGCTTAACACCGCTTCCACCCATTCGCGAAAGCGGGCGGAATATGCCTCCATCTTACCAATTTCATCAATGACGTAAATGCGTGGAGACTGGTTTAACTGCTTTTCGCGGGTCTTCAGTTCCGTTATCGTAAAATCAACATTTTCCACATACACCCCATAGCGTCCCACCCGGTAAGGAGAGCGATGGTGTTTCCGGGCCAATGGTACGGCGCCATTGCCGATAATCTCTATCTGGAATCCCACCCGTGCGCCCTGTTCCCGAACCTCGCGGGTTAAAAATCCCACGACTCGTGAAGTCGGTAACATGCGAACAATTTTTTCCACGCAGGTGGTTTTTCCTACACCGGGC
Source organism: bacterium (assembly GCA_015494485.1). GTDB lineage: Bacteria > Calditrichota > Calditrichia > RBG-13-44-9 > J042 > WGBF01. The sequence continues at coordinate 1,946 of WGBF01000005.1, forward strand.
TTTCCGGTGATAAGGCGTTTTGTTTGCACCATTGGTTCATTTCCCGTTCTCAATAAACCAAAAAATAATATGATTGTTTGCCAGGGAATGCCAATTAAATCTTGATTTTTACCCCCCTGAAATGTATTATCACAAACAAACTGGTTATTAGTTGAAACAGATCAATAATTCAGGAGGAGGCTTTATGCGTAACAAATTTTTGGTTCTTTTCGTCATGCTTGCGATGGTCAGCGTTGCCGCCGCAGCGGGATTTCAATTGTACGAATTCGGCGCTCGATCATCGGCCATGGGTGGCGCGGTTATCGCCAATCCGTACGATGCCTCGACATTGTTTTACAATCCTTCCGGGATTGCATTTGTGCCCGGAATGCGGTTTTACGCCAACCTGGACCTGATTTTCCCCAAAGCACTGTATGTGGGCCCCGAACCCTTACCCTGGGCCGGTCAAGTGTACAATGCAGAATCGCAGGTTTTTACTCCCATCGGTTTATATTTTACTTTTCCGGTGAATGAGCGACTCACCACGGGTATCAGTGTGACCAACCCCTTTGGTTTGGGTTTAAAATGGAGCGACGATTTCCCCGGACGCTTTGTTGCCCGCAATACCGATTTGAAATCTTTTTATATTTCTCCGGTAGCAGCCTATAAATTAACGGACAATTTCAGTCTGGGATTTGGGCTGGATCTGGTCATTGCCCAGGTCTTGCTGGAACGTAACGTACTGCTGTTCGACAACCGTTACGAAGTGGGTACTTCCAAACTGACCGGTACCTCCCAGTTGGGAATTGGCTTCACCGTATCGGCGACTTACAAAACGGATCGGTTTGGCTTTGGCGCTATGTACCGCCACAGCGTGAAAAATGAATTCAAGAATGGCAAAGCAGAATTTACCATCTTCGATGATTTAAGTGTACCCAACGTAGCCGCCATTGCGTCAGCCATTTTGAAAGACCAGAATGTAAATACCGCCATTACATTTCCGGGCTCCTTTAACGTTGGCGTCTATTATAAATTAATGGATAATTTTGGAGTGGAACTCGATTACAATTACGTGATGTGGAGTGTATTTGACAAGCTGGACATTGAATTCCCGGATGATCCCCGCCTGAATCAAACCGTAAATGAAAACTATCAGAATTCCTACACGGTGCGATTTGGAGCCCATTATGACCTTAACGAAAACTTCTCTCTGTTAGGTGGCTTTATTTTAGACAAAACTCCCCAACCCATCGAAAGCGTCAGCCCCTTGCTTCCGGATAATGACCGTACCAATTACTCCGTTGGTTTTAGTTACAATACCGGTAAAATGCAATTTGACGCCGGTTACATGTTCGTAAACATTGGGGAACGTTCTACCATTGAAAATGGCGTCGGTATGAACGACGTGGGGTTTGACGGAACCTACAATTCCAACGCCAATCTGGTTTTTGTTAGCTTTGGCTATACGATTAAATAAGAAGATAAAACACAGGAGAGAAGACAATGAAAAAGGTTCTTTTAATACTTATACTGGCTTTTGCTGTGGTGTGGATGGGGTGTGAACTGAAAACCCCGGAAACACCCAAATTAAATCTTACCCAGGGCCAACTGGCGTTAAATAAAATCGTGGCTGTCGGGAACAGTTTAACGGCCGGATATCAATCGGCCGGCCTCCGACGCGATTTCCAGGAACACAGCTATCCGTATTTAATTGCCAAACAACTGGGCAAAGCGGATGAATTTGAAATGCCCTGGATTGAAGCGCCGGGTATTGGTTCTACGGAATTAACCGACCCGAACTATGTAGCCGGACCGCTGGAAATGACAGCAGAGGGTCCCAAAGTTCTGGATTCAACGCTGATTACTCAGGTACCGACCCTGCTGTCCAATGCCTTGCTTCCGCGTCCCTATGATAACCTGGCCGTTCCGGGTGCTGACTTAAACGATGCCCTCAACACCCTCACTTCCGAAGGAAACGGCAATGCCTTCTTTGATATTGTTTTGCGCAATCCCAATCTGGGCAATACCAGCATGATCCAGCAGGCCATTATGCTGAATCCCACCTTAATTTTCCTCTGGCTGGGGAACAACGATGTGCTGGGAGCAGCATTAAATGGTGGGGATTTAGACGCGATCACCTCTCAATCCGATTTTCAAAGTCGGCTTAACAGCGTGCTGTCTCAACTCCGCAGCAATACCAGTGCTTTTATTGTAATGGGGAATGTGCCTTACGTGACGGATATTCCCTTCGTAAATACGCTGGACGGCATCTTTGTGGACTTTGGTGCCTTAGGAAAATTGCCCGTCATGTTTGACAGCAACTTCCAGCCTATCGATTTTGATCCTTCTGACGGGGTTCTGTATCTGCCGTTGCAAACGGCTGAAACCAATGTAGAGCACATTACGTTACCGTACCTGAGCATTTATTCCGAAACGGGTATTGGCATTCCCGATTCAGCGGACATTGCGGATTTTCTGCAGTTGCTGGGTCAGGATCAGGCCACAGCTGCCGCAACCGCCCAACAATTGGTTTTGGGTATTAAAGCCAACGGGTTAAACCCCACCGGTATTCCCATGCCGGGGAACTTAACTATTACCACCGATGAAGCGCAAAGCATTAAGGACGCCATCGACGGGTTCAATGCCACCATCGCCCAGCTGGCCCAAACCTACCAGGTGGCGGTATTTAATGCCAACGCCATGCTGACCCAATTAAATGAAAATGGTATCGATGGGTACACCGGGAAATATGTACTCCTGGATCCCGTGAATACGGCCTTCAGCCTGGATGGCGTACACCCCAACAACGCCGGATACGCCATTGTAGCCAATCAATTCATTGGGATTTTGAACCAGGCATTAGGCCTGAACATCCCGTCCATTGATACCGACCAGTACCGCGGACAATATGCCCAGGCGTTAAGTAGCCGGAAAGAACTGCGCCGCTTAAGCTTCCGCGCGCTGGAAGGGGTTAAATCCATCTTTATTCGGGAATCAAAAAATTAAGAACATTCCACGTCCCTGTAATACCAGGAGAAAAGCGGCTGTCATCAGACAGCCGCTTTTTTTATTGAGGGAAAGCCGGGATTTCGATTTTTGCAAAGTAAGGCAATAACACCTGCGTCCTGAGGGGGAAAAAATGCCGTTCAGGCCGTTTCCGCTTCCGGTGTGGACTCGACCAGTTTAAAATCCACCGTATTGTTCTCCAGGTCCACATTGGCCACCTGAATGGTAACCTCATCTCCCAGACGGTACTGACGCCCGCTTTCCTTCCCAATCAGGGAATACGTTTTTTCACTGTAAATGTAAAAATCGTCTGCCATGGAATCGATGTGCACCAGACCTTCAATCAAATAAGGTACAATTTCTACAAACATGCCATACGCCGTAACCCCGGAAATAATTCCTTTAAATATTTCGCCTTTATGCTTAGCAATCCATTCCACCTGCTTGATTTTAATCGATTGCCGTTCTGCTTCCAGCGCCACGCGTTCCCGTTCGGAAGACGTCTGGCAGACCTGCTTCAGGTACTTTTTTAATTCCCGAATGCGTTTCCGGGGAACCGGTTCCATGTACTCCTTCAGTAGGCGATGTACCACCAGGTCCGGATAGCGACGAATGGGGCTGGTGAAATGGGTGTAATATTCGAACCCCAGTCCAAAGTGCCCCACATTATTCTGGGAGTAAACGGCCTTCATCATGGTGCGCAATGCCACTTCCTTAACCAGCACTTCGTCCTTGGTGCCTTCAATCTTCTGCAGAATCTTCTGAAAATCCCGCGGTGTTAATTTCTGCTTCACCGAATAGGTGTACCCCAGGGCCCGCAGAAAATCGCGGAATTTTTGAATTTTTTCCTTATCGGGCTTTTCGTGCACCCGGTAAATAAATGGCAAGGGTTTACCATTGCCGGAAATAGCCTGAATGTGTTTGGTTACCGTCTGATTGGCCATCAGCATGAATTCTTCAATCAACATGTGGCTTTCCAGGCGTTCCACGGGAATAATTTCCACCGGTTTGCCCGTTTCATCCAGCCGGAATTTAACCTCCGGGGTATCGAAGTCAATGCTACCTTCTGCCAACCGTTTACGCCGCAGAAGCTGGCTCAACTGGTTCATTTCCTTTAACACGTCCGCGTACGGGTCTGCGCTGTTGGGGTCATCCAGAATGGCCTGGACTTCCTCATACGTAAACCGGCGCGTACTGTGGATGATGGAGGGCTTAATCTCGTAATTGACCACCTCGCCGTCCGCATTGATTTCCATCAGGCAGCTAAACGTAAACCGGTCCTCATGGGGCTGCAGACTGCACAGCTTATTGGAGAGGTGCTCCGGCAACATGGGCACCACACGGTCTACCAGGTAAATGCTGGTTCCACGGCGCCGTGCTTCCTCATCCACCGCGGAGCCCTCCGGCACAAAATGGCTAACATCCGCAATGTGCACCCCCAGCAGGTAGTTGCCGTTTTCCAGGCGGGTTAACGACACCGCATCGTCAAAATCTTTGGCATCGGCCGGGTCGATGGTAAAAATGTCCCAATCCCGCAAATCCAGCCGTTCGGCCAGGTCTTTGGGGGTAATTTTCATTTCCGCCTTACGGGCTTCTTTTTCCACCTTTTTGGGGAAATGAATAGGGAGACCAAATCCCCGCACGACGGAGACAACATCCACACCGGGTTCATCGGGATAGCCTAAAACCTCCACAATACGCCCTTCGGGATTTAACTTGTGCGAATCCCATTTTTCCAGCTCTACCACCACTTTCTGCCCGTCTTTGGCATTCAGTGAATGGCGTTCGTGGATGTAAAAATCACGGTACACCCGCGGGTCGTCGGGTACCACAAATCCATAATACTCGCTTTTGTGGTACGTGCCCACAAAGGTGCTTTTTCCCCGGGAAATAATGCGCGTTACCCGGCCTTCTTTGTTGCGCCCGCGGGACACTGCAAACAACTGCACCTCCACCAGATCCTGGTCCAGTGCGGTGTTTAAATGCTGGGCAGCAATAAAAATATCTTCCCCGGTGCGCTCATCGGTGACAAATCCAAATCCCTTCCGGGTCATTTGCAGCACGCCTTTGGTTTTTTGCAGGCTGCTAACCGTGGAATATTTGCCGCCTTTCAATCGGGCCACTTTGCCGTTTTTTACCAGCTCGTTCAGTGCTTCCCGGAAGAGATAGTAATTCTTCTTGCTAATCCCAATAGCGTGGGATATTTCTTTCCGCTTAAACGGTTTCTTCTTTTCCTTTAAAAAGGTTTCAATTTGTTTTTTAATCTGTTTCATTAATTTGCGTTCTTCCTTACTCATAATATCCAATCACCACCCTGTTTATGTGTTGATAATCGTGTTTTAATTCATAGCGAAACCCGTGGGTTTCCATTATTCTGGGCACCGTTTCCCCTTGATTGTATCCAATTTCCAGCACCAATCGCCCCCCCGGGATGCAACCGTTTACAGGCCAGGGGAATGATTTGTTCGTAAAACTCCAGACCGGTAGAACCGCTTACCAGTGCCCGGCGGGGCTCAAATTGCTTGACTTCCGGTTGCAACGATGTCCATTCGTTCTCGGCAATATACGGGGGATTGCTGACAATTACATGATATTTCGATGACGTTTCCGCTAAAAACCGAATACCGTCCCCCGCTATCCATTCAATATCAACTTCGTGAATTCTGGCATTTTCCCGCGCCACATTCAGCGCCGCCGGACTCACATCCACTGCCGTCACGGCTGCTGCCGGTACCTGGTGCTTTACGGCAATGGCAATGCAACCACTGCCGGTTCCAATGTCCAGAATTTCCGGTTTTTCGATGGGAAACTGCCTGAGGTATTCAATGATGCTATCCACCAAAAGTTCCGTTTCCGGCCGCGGAATCAGCACATCGGGCGTTACTTTGAACCTCAGTCCGTAGAACTCCGCTTCACCCAGAATGTACTGCAACGGCTCCCGCTGGCTGCGCCGTTGAATAAGGGCTTTGAACGTTTCCCGTTCTGCCGGTGTGACAATTCGTTCAAACTGCAGGTACAACTCAACCCGGTTAAGGTGTAACACGTGGGCTAACAGAAGTTCTGCGCTCAGGCGGGCATCCGGAAGGTGTTTTTTCTGGAAGTACTCAACAGTCCAATCCAGAATTTTCCGAACCGTCCACAGGGTACTCATCCATTTTCCCCGGCTGCTTCCAGCCGTTCTTTTTGTTCCGCCAGTTGAATTTCGTCAAGTAACAAATCCAGTTTACCCTGCAAAATCTCTTCCAGGCGGTAAAGGGTCAGGTTAATGCGATGGTCCGTAACCCGGCTTTGGGGGAAATTGTAGGTGCGGATTTTTTCACTGCGGTCTCCGCTGCGAATCATGCTCCGCCGCTGGGAGGACAATTCCTCCTGCCGTTTCCGCAATTCCAGATCGTACAACCGGGCTTTTAGCACCCGCATGGCTTTGGCTTTGTTTTTGTGCTGACTGCGTTCATCCTGGCAGGTGACCACAATGCCGGTGGGAATGTGGGTAATCCGCACGGCGGAATCGGTGGTATTGACGTGCTGCCCGCCCCGCCCGGAAGCCCGGTACACGTCAATGCGTAAATCGTTGGGGTCAATTTCCACTTCCACATCTTCCACTTCCGGCAACACCACCACCGAAGCCGCAGAAGTGTGAATGCGCCCCTGCGTTTCGGTTTCCGGCACGCGCTGCACCCGGTGCACCCCGCTTTCAAATTTCAGCCGTCCGTAAGCGCCTTTCCCATTCACCGAAAAAATAATTTCCTTAAACCCGCCCCGTTCGGAGGGGTTGGACTCCAGCACTTCCACTTTCCAGCCCCGGTCTTCACAGTAATGGGTGTACATTTTGAACAAATCCCCGGCAAAAATGGCCGCTTCGTCTCCCCCGGTACCGGCCCGAATTTCCACAATGGCATTTTTGGCATCATTGGGATCCGGCGGTACAATCAACAATTGCAGCCGTTTTTCCAGTGATTCTTTTTCGCTTTCCAGCGCTTCCAGCTCCTCCCGCGCCAGTTCCTTCATCTCCGGGTCATCGCTTTCTTTTAACACTTGCTGGGCTTCTTCCAGCCCGGAAAGAACCTTCTTGTACTGACGAAAGGTTTTTACCAGCTCCTCCAGTTCCGCGTATTCCCGGGCCAGAGCGGTGTATTTCTCCGGATCGCCGGCAATTTCCGGGTCGGCCATTTGCTGGGCCAGGGCTTCGTATTTTTCTTCCAATGTTTGTAATTTATCAATCATGGTTTTCACCTGTTTCGTTGTGAATTATTGGTTTTTGTGTCCGGGGAAATTACTGAACGGCTAAAGAAAAGTTTCCGCAGCGGGGGCAGTGGCGTGCTGATTCTGGGGTAGCAGATGTTCGTACGGTTCCCCCAGCGCAGCCAGCAGGGAGATAATGGCCACTTCCAGCATGGAATCGTCCGGTTCCCGGGTGGTAATACGCTGCAATGCCAGTCCGGGGGCAATTAAGGTTCGGACAACCGGGTGGTCCGGTTTTTTGGCGCTGGCCTTAATGGCTTCGTAGGAAAGGCCACCCACCAGCGAAACCAGGGGCAGGTGCACTGCCAGTCGGGTTAATAAATTGATGGAGCCGGTATAATAAATAATGAGTGAATCCACAACGGCAAAAAAGAGCACCGAAATCAGCATCACCATCATCAGGAAACTGGTGCCGCAGCGGGGATGCAACCGACCCTGCTTGCGCACGTTCTCAATTGTTAATGGCAGGCCCTTTTCGAAGGCAAAAATGGTTTTGTGTTCCGCACCGTGATACTGAAACAACCGTTTCACATCTTTTAGAAAAGAAATCCCCCAGATGTAGGCTAAAAACAGCGTAATGCGAACCCCGCCGGAAATAAGGTTAAACGCCAGCGCTTCTTTTTCCACATTGAAAAGATGGGTGGCTGCAAACAGTGGCAGAGCAAAAAACAGCGCCAGTCCCGCCACCAGGGCAAATCCCACGGTCATGGCAGTGGAAAGCCGGCTCATTCCTTTGGGCGCATCGGCCTGGCTTTTGCCATTCCGCAGGTTTTCATCCATCATGGCCACATCGGCGGAAAAGTTCAGGTGCTGAATGCCCAGAATCATTACCTCGATGAGCATAATGGCTCCACGCAGTACCGGAATGTTCAACCACCGGTACCGCTGAAACAGCGACTGGTATTCCTGGATTTTCAGTTCAATGGTGCCATTGGCCCGGCGGACTGCAGTGGCCAATCGCTCCGGGGAGCGCATCATTACACCTTCAATAACAGCCTGGCCGCCAACGGGTAAAATTTTTTCTTCATTGGATGTGCTGGATTGCCCGGTAAGCATGAGGGTTGTTCCTATTCATTCAAAACAAAAAGGCGGAAGCCCGGAGATTGGGCTTGCCGCCTGATACGTTGTTTTCCTGAGTTACCGGCGATCGCCGTACTTGCGCAAGAATTTCTCCACGCGACCGGCCGTATCCACCAGTTTTTGTTTTCCGGTGAAGAACGGATGGCAGGCGGAACAAATTTCCACATGAATATCGCCTACCGTGGAACGTACCTGAAAGGTATTGCCACAGGCGCAGGTTACGGTGCCTAATTTATATTCCGGATGAATGCCAGATTTCAAGGGTATTCCTCCTTTCACCTACTTAATTTTAGCAGCGCAAGTTAATATCCCAAAACAGTATTTGCAAGTGGTGGATGAAAATTTAAGAGCTCATGCTGTCCAGAAATTCTTCGTTGGTGCGGGTAGCGCGCATTTTGTCCAGCAGAAATTCCATGGCTTCAATGGGATTCATTTCATTCAACAGCTTGCGCAAAATCCACACGCGGGACAGTTCTTTTTTACTCAACAGCAATTCTTCCTTACGGGTACCGGAACGGTTAATGTCAATAGCCGGGAAGATTCGCCGGTCTGCCAGGCGCCGATCCAGTACGATTTCCATGTTACCGGTTCCCTTGAATTCTTCAAAAATCACTTCGTCCATTCGCGAACCGGTTTCCACCAGGGCCGTGGCAATGATGGTCAACGAACCCCCTTCTTCAATATTTCGTGCGGCACCAAAGAAGCGTTTGGGCCGGTGCAGGGCATTGGAGTCCACACCACCGGAGAGGATTTTACCGCTGTGCGGCACTACCGTGTTGTGGGCACGGGCCAGACGGGTAATACTGTCCAGCAGAATCACCACATCGTGCTTGTACTCCACCAGTCGTTTTGCTTTTTCCAGCACCATATCGGCCACCTGCACGTGGCGTTCCGGTGGTTCGTCAAAGGTGGAGGAAATCACCTCGGCCTTCACACTTCGTTCCATGTCGGTCACTTCTTCGGGCCGTTCATCAATCAACAACACAATAAGCGTAATTTCCGGATGATTGGTGGTAATGGCATTGGCAATTTTTTGTAAAATCACCGTCTTTCCGGCCCGCGGTGGCGACACAATCAACCCACGTTGCCCCTTACCAATGGGGGTCAACAAATTCATAATCCGCAATGTGTACTCTTTGGGATTGGTTTCCAGATTAATCCGCTCAATGGGGTACAGCGGCGTCAGGTTATCGAATAAGGTAATTTCTTTCTTCTTTTCCGGACTTTCGTGGTTTATCGCCTCCACCCGCAAAAGGGCGAAAAAGCGTTCGTTATCCTTAGGCGGACGAATTTGCCCCGCCACGGTATCGCCGGTGCGCAGGTCAAAGCGTTTGATTTGCGATGGTGAGACGTAAATGTCATCCGGACCGGGGAGATAATTAAACTTGGGGGAACGGAGAAATCCGTAACCGTCCGGTAACACTTCCAGCACACCTTCAGAAAAGATTAATCCTTCCTGCGCGGTTTGTTCTTCCAGGATTTTAAAAATCAGTTCCTGCTTTTTCATCCCGGAAGTACCCTGAATACCCAGCTCCTGGGCAATCTGGTTCAGCTCCGAAATCTTGAGCGTTTTAAGAGACTCTAAATCTAACATTTCCATCACCTCTTTGATTATACGGTTGGTTCAACAATTTCACGTTTTATTTTCCAAGGAATTTGATACGTAAGAAAAGCTCCTTTAATTCTACAACCCTGGTAGGGATATTTGGAAGCTCCTGCAAGGGAAACCAAATATAATTTTACCGTTTTCCAAAATCAAGCCTTTTCAAGAATGCCGTACACTGCCCCTGCCACATAATGAGACCCGGTAATGAGCCACACCCCATTCCGGGATTCCAGGATGCGATGCCATATCGACCGAACGCCATCGGCAACCTCGGCTCTTCCCCCGGCAGCACGAATGGCTTCTGCCAGACGGTGCGGTGGCAATTGTCGCGGTGAATGCAATGGCACCACAACACAGGTATCGGCACCACGGGCAAGGATTTGACCAATTCGTTGAAAATCTTTGTCTGCCTGAAGCCCCACGACCACGTTCAGGGGTTTATCGGGGAACAACGCTTTCACTTCCTGAAGCGTGGCCTGCATGCCCTCTGCATTGTGGGAAACATCCACAACCACCACTGGATGGGTTCGTACCACATCCAGCCGCCCCGGCCAGTGTACAGTTGCCAGCCCGTGTCGCACGGGTGTTTCCGGCTTCGGGAAAATGTCCGGTAAGCGGTGAACAGCAGCTACCGCCAACAACGCATTTACCGCCTGATAGGCCGGAACCAAATTAATGTGCAAATTCGGATACCGAAAGCGGGGATGTTCCACATCCACCACTAAACCGTTTAGGGAACGCTCCCGGAGGCGAACGTGTTCCCGGGAAAGAATTTCCAGCGGGGCATCCACCGTTTCGGCCTGGGCCTGCAAAATAACATCTACCTCCGGTTGTTGGGCAATAGTCAGGGC
>WGBF01000006.1 GCA_015494485.1 bacterium
GTTCCAACGGGGACTGTACTTTTATTTACCACGATTTTAAACCCGTTCATGTACTCCCCAATACTTTCCGCAACAGCAAGAACATGACTCAAATCCGCGGAACCGTCTTCATCCGGAGGGGTTCCCACGGCAATAAAAATGATATCCGATTTTTCCACCGCTTCTTTCATATCCGTGGTAAAGTGGAGCCGATTTTTTTCCACATTTTTCTTGACCAGATCCTCCAGACCAGGTTCATAAATGGGAATATGTCCAGCTCGTAACTGCTGGATTTTCTCCTCGTCCTTATCCATACAAATTACGGTGTTCCCACTTTCGGCAAAACACGCACCGGCCACCAGGCCAACGTAACCCGTTCCAACTACAGAAATCTTCATCGCGCCAATCCTTTTGTTTTAATTAAAAATCCCGCTTCGTTTTCGCCGTTTTAAATCATGGCCATAATAACTGTAGTAATGGTAATAGTAATAATAATAGTACGTACCATATGTTTTTTCGATTTTTACACCATTTAATAAACTACCAAAAATGTTGGCATTAACATTTTCCAGTAGCGTTTTGGCTCGGCGCACCGCATCCCGATGCGTTTGATGGGCCTTAACAACCAGAACCACACCATCAACATCGGCGCTTAGAATAGCCGCGTCCGTAACTGCAATAACCGGCGGACTATCAAACAAAATCACGTCAAACTGGTCTTTGGCCTCCTGAATAAACCGTTTCATTTCCTGAGAGGCCAGAATTTCCGACGGATTGGGCGGGATGGGTCCCGAGGTTACAATGAACAAATTATCAATAATGGATGGCTTTAAAACTTCTTCGAAAGTTAATCGGTTCATCAAATAATTGGTAATTCCTTTATCTTTCTGAAGATTAAAAATAGAGTGAATTACCGGCCGCCGCAGGTCCGTATCCACCAGCAGGGTGCGACTGCCCATCTGGGCCATGGTAATGGCCAGGTTGGCAACCGTGGTCGATTTCCCTTCTTTGGGAGCCGAACTGGTCACCATGATGACCATCTTGTCATGACCATTCTTAAACTTAAATTGAAGATTGGTTCGCAGTGTTCGGTACGCTTCCGAAATGGGGGATTTCGGGTCAAAATGAGTAATTAACCGGGTTTCAATGAGTTTTCCTTCTTCCTCGATAAAATTCCCTTTGCCATTGGTCGAACCGTTGCGCTGGGCAATTTCTTTAGGGGAAATTTCCGGAATAATGGATAAAATGGGAAAACCCATCCGCTCAATTTCTTCAGGATTTTTAATGGAATTGTCAAAATATTCAATAACAAAAGCCAACCCAATTCCCAGGCCAAGTCCAAGCAGTGCCCCTAACAGCAAATTCAATTTCTTTTTGGGTTTAATGGGATACAAGGGTTCAATAGCATTATCAATAATCCGAACATTTTCCTGCTGACCGGCTTCGGAAATTTTTGTTTCTTCCAGTTTCTCCGTAATTAAAATATAAGTGTTTTTATCCACTTCCAGTTGTCGCTGTAAGCGGGCCAATTCAATGGCCTTTTGCGGCAGGTGTGCCAATTCCTGTTCATACCCATCCACAACTTCCCGCAACACTTCCAATTTTGCCCGAAGCCCCTTGATGTGGCTTTCCAATTGTAAAATGTTTTCAACCAATTGCTGAGAAATCGCCAGTGGATCTGCCACCATTGTGCTCATGGCAATACGACGGGCTTCTTCCTGAAGGCGTTTCTGGATGGCTTTAATCTGATTGGTCATGCTTTGAATTTTTAAGCGATAAATTTCCGGATCCACCTTTTCCTGTGCCACCAGCGTTTCATACGTCACTTTTTCACTCACTTTGCGGGCATATTCTTCCTGTAATTCTTTTAACAAGGGACTGGATACCTGAGTGACTTCCACCGGCAAATTTTTCTTTCGGTCTTCCAGTTCCCTTTCAAAAGATTTTTTCTGTTCCAGTGCCGCTTCCAGTTCCATGGTGGTCGTTTCCAGTTCCGCCTGGGCTTCAGCCAACCGGGAAATCATTTCCTTGGTTACCTCATCCAGGGCTACCAGTTTGTTCTGCTCCTGATACCGTTTCAGGGCTTCCTCAGATTTTTGCAGCTCTGCCCCTTTGTATTGTAACTGGCGTTCCAGGAATTGCCGTAATTCCTTAAATTCCCGGCGATTCATTTCCCGATTCAATTTCCGGTACGTTTCGGCAATCACGTTGCATACCTTGGCGGCTTCAAACGGAGAGCCCCCTTTAAAATTCAATTCAATTACGTCAGATTCTTTCCGTGGAGTGACTTCCAGTTGGTCTTGAATCCATTCTACCTGTTCCCGGAATGTCAAATATTCGCCGTCCTTATTGGGCTGAAATATTTGCAAAGAGTCCCGATACGGAGCGGATTCCAGAGTCCGCACCACTTCTTCAGCCAGCCGGCGGCTTTTTAAAATTTCTACCTGATTGGTAACCAGGGTACTTTGATTTCCCAGATAATTTAAATCAAAAAGCGCCCGCTCCATGGAGCCTTTACTTTCTACCATGATTTTTGCCGTAGCCTGGTACACCGGCGGGGTCGTAAAGGTAAAAATAACAGTGGCGACTAATACCACCAGGAATGAAGCCAGAATAAGCCACCGGCTACGGTAAATAATCCGCAAATAATCTTCCAGAGAAACCTGTTGTTCCTCTTGTTCAAAATCGAAATTATTCTCCACGGTAAAAAACTCCTCCTAAACTATGTTTGGCAATACCCAGGAATTGTTCTTATTGTGCCAAATTTACATTCGTAAATCAACAATATCCACTCCCTGCGGTGGTTTAAATGTGAACGCATTTTCGGGAATCGGAACGTTTATCTTTAGCTGGGTTATTTCAAACTCCGTCTTATTGTCATTAATATCGATGTAAACAACGCGTTGAATTTCCCAGGTTTTATCCAGTACCCAAAATTTAATGGCCTTAAAATAACTTTCTTCGGTATTTTTTGGCGTTAGTTTAATCACAAATTGTTTTTGTTTGCCTGTTTTTTCTTCACTTACGAGTTCTGCAAAATATTTTTTTTGAATATCGAATAAAAAATCACTAAGCAACACATCTTCTTCGCTTTTTTTGGCGTAATCAATC
>WGBF01000007.1 GCA_015494485.1 bacterium
GGGGGCGCTATCTGGAAATTCATTATGAAGAACTGATGCAGAATCCAATTCAAACCTTACAAAAAATTGTGGATTTTATGGGCGATCCTGAGGATAATCAACACCGGTTGCACCAATTTCAAACCGATATTCAAAAAATGATTAAACCCGATAATTTCGGAAAATGGCAGCGCCAGGTGCCGCAAGCGGCCATTCGGATTATGGAACGCGCCGCTGGCCCTACGTTAGAAGCGTTTGGCTACACTCTTATGTTTCCGGAAGAAGCGGGCAAATCCATTGCCTTCCCCCGGAAGGTGGCATTTGCTGTGGACAACATGGGGCGGAAACTATTTTCCGCAACCACCCGGAAAGCGTTGCAATACCGCATGCAATGGTTGCTTACCCGTTTGCGATTGGCCCGATGACATGAAAAACCGACCAATGGAAAACGTAAAAACATCGCAGTCGCCGGATATATTCACGCGGGCCCTGGAGGCCTTTCTTCAATCCCCCCGCGTAAAGATGCTCGAAATCGGGGCAATACGGGATGTAGTGGAAGTGAAACGCTTTGAGCGTCCCTATTCCCGTCAGGGGGTATTTCAATTGATTGGAGAAAAAGGGAAGCGGTCTGTTTACATTAAAATCTACAAAAATTGGCGAAACAAATCGACTGCCCAATTTGCGGAAGAATTGGAGACAGAATTCCGCACCATGGAATTTTGGTATGAGCAATTGCAAGAGTTTTCCGAGTTCACAACCTTTCGTCCTCTGTTTTTTTCCCGGGAACTTCATTGCATTATTACCGAAGCAGCTTCCGGAGATAATCTGGCTGAACTGATCATTCAAAAGGCGCGATGGTTTCCCCCCAGAACAGTAAAGGAAAGGCTTGCCCGTCATGTCTCCCGAAGCGGAGAATTGTTGGCCCGATTTCAGGCAAAAACCCAGCAGGAAGAGCTGTATGATTACCAGACCATTATTGAGGATGTGGACATTCGGTTAAAGCAACTGGTGGAAATTCCGCATTCCGGTTTTTGTGCTGCGGACCGGGAGCGTGTATTGAAATTTTATCGGGAGCATTTGCCACAAGTGCAACGCCAGCCAGTACACAAAGTTGTAATGCACCGGGATTTTGGTCTGGGAAATATTTTGGTGAACGATTCGCAGGTGATTGTCCACGACTTTAATCGCCTGGAATACGGGCATCCGTACATGGATTTCACGCGCCTGTTTCATCAACTGGAAATGCTGTCCTACAAGCCTATCTATCGGCCCCGCACAATTCGGTACCTTCAGGATGCGTATTGCAAAGGATATCAGTTCCAGGGGGATACGACGGATATTGTATTCCGTTTTTTCCTGTTGCGCCATTTTTTTACTCATTTACTGGGGTTGGTACGTACCGAAGAACGCTCAATGGTATCCCGTATGTATTCCAGATGGGTAAAATGGAATCATTTACGGAATATCCGCCGGCTCATTCAGTAAGCAATGACGAATTCAGACCTTAGGCTGAAAATGTTCCATCTCATTTTGTAACATGAACTGTTTTTCCGGTTCTCCAAAATACTGACACGGAAATTGTGGAGTGTGCATGTTCAGAAAACTAAAACATAAATCTGTGGACGAATTATGGTTTCGGGCGCGTACGCTGGTGGAAAAGAAAGTAGAAAAGATGCTGTTTAAGCCGGATGCCTGGAAGCAAATGGTGGAAAATATCCCCATGCCGGGATCGGCGGAGGCATTCTTCCAGCATCCGCGACGTGCAAACTTCTTTTTTTACCCCCAACGCCAGGCCTGTCGCGAGGTGTATGTGAATGAGCTGCCCGACGATTTGCAGGAAAGCCTGCGCCGGGCTGACCAGTTTATGCGCCTGGAATTTGATATGCTGGGAGCACAATTTTCTTTTCAGGAACGGATTCCCTGGCATGTAAATCCGGCAACGGGACGCGAATATCCCAAAGCGTTTTACCAGGATATTACCATCTTTAGCGATGACGGAAAAACGGATATAAAACACGTTTGGGAAATTAACCGCCATCAGTATTTTATTGAATTGGCAAAAGCCTATTTTCTCACCGGGAAGGACGTGTACGCCCAACACGTGATGGATTTATTTGAAGACTGGGTAAACGAAAATCCCTACAAAATCGGGGTAAACTGGACCAGTGCTCTGGAAGTGGCTGTGCGGGCATATAGCTGGATCTGGAGCCTGTACTTTCTGGCAGATTCCCCTTTATTGACTCCTGAGCGACTTCGTCAATGGATGCAGCAATTGTATTTGCACGGGCAATTCATTCGGGAAAATCTTTCATTCTATTTCAGCCCCTACAATCATTTAATTGGGGAAGTGTCCGCGCTGTTTATGATTGGATATCTGTTCCCGGAGTTTCCCCCGGCAAGGGAATGGGAAACCACAGCCTGGAATATTCTGGTTGAGGAACTGCCACGGCAATTTCATCCGGACGGCATTACCGTAGAACAGGCCATGTTTTACCATCATTTTACCCTGGGATTTTATCTGATGCCCGTCCTGGTACGCCAGCAAAACAGAGACCCGGTACCCCGGGAGATGCTGACCCATCTGGAACGCATTTTTGAATTTAATACATTGATGACCAAGCCCGATGGCACCTTTCCGTGGGTGGGCGATATTGATAACGCCCGCTCTGTTTATTTCCGAAAACCGGAACAATGGGATTTTCGTAATGTGTTGGCCATTGGGGCCTACATGTTTCAGCGTGGCGATTTTAAGTATGTTGCGGGAAAATCCTGGGAGGAAATCCTGTGGTTCTTTGGAGTGGAAGGGTGGGAGCGATATCGGAAAATTTCCCCGAAGCCTCCTGCTATAAAACAGGCGGTTTTCCGGCAGAGCGGATATGGCGTGGCCCGTTCCGATTGGTCTCCGACGGCCAATTACTGCTGGATGGATGTTGGCCCCATGGCAGAGGGCGTCTATCCCGACGATACCCCCTCCGCAGCCCACGGCCATGCGGATATGCTGCATTTTGAAATTACCGCAGGGGGGCAAAATTTTCTTGTGGACAGCGGCTTTCATAATTATCGGGGAAATTTTGAGTGGCATCGCCATTTCCGGCTAACCCGTGCCCATAACACCATCGAAGTGGATGGGCAGAGTCAGGCCGTTCATGGTTCCCGGATGATGTTGTGGTCTTTTGTCCCGGAACCCGATCTCCGCCATGTAATTGACCGTCCGGAATTGTTCTATCTGCGCGCCACGCATTCGGGATTTGAGCGCCTTCCGGGTAAACCCCAGCACATTCGGAATTTCTTTTTTGTCCAGGGGAAGTTCTGGGTGATATGGGATGAATTGCCGGGAAGCGGGGAGCATTACGTGGATGCTTATCTCCACTTTAATGCCGATTGCACTGTGCGGGTGCAGGATCAGAAGGTTTTTGCCAGCCTGGAAGGGCAGCACCTCTGTGTTCTAAATTGGGGAGATTTGCAGCAACTGGAGGTGAAAAAGGGGGGCGAAAAGCCGGAAGACGGATGGATTTCGCCGCTGTATCGTCATGCAACGCCTGCAACTCAGCTCAAATACTCCGCCCGGATGCCATTACCGGCCCGAAATGCATTTTTTATTTTACCCTATCAGGGTGAAGCAGGATGGTCAACGGAAGACCACACAACGGTGATGCGTCACAAGGGGGGCGAATATCGGATCGCATTCGACCCAAGGTCTCAGTTGCCGGTGGAACAGCTCTACTTTTTCGCGGAAGCGCTTGATGGCACCGGAGGCATTGGGGTAGTGTTTGGACGTCGACAACAACAGTATCTTATCCGAATACTTCAAAAACAAAATCAGGAATGGCACATTTTACAGGAGGAAAGCTTTGAAGGATAAACCGGTAAAAGTATTGCACATTACATCTTATCCACCTCCCCGCTCGGGTTGGGGTATCCGTGTGTATTTTTTGAAACAGGAAATGGAGCGCCAGGGCGACATCTGCGAGGTACTGAATACCGGAAAAGGACGCAAATTAAAAGGCCGGGATTTCATTCCCCTCTATAACGGCTTTGATTACGTATGGAAGGTGTTCAAATACCGGTTGAAAGGGTACCTGATCCATATTCATCTGAACGGCGATTCCCCCAAAAAATTTGTTATGACCATTATTGCGCAGATTATTAGCTTAATGACGTTTCGCCGTACGGTAATTACCTTTCATGCCGGGCCGGTTCAGCGGTATTTTCCGCAATTTAAAGCGCCGTATCTTACTCCCATGTACAAATTCATTTTCACGGAACCCAAATACATCATCTGTAACAACGAAGCCGTGAAGGAAAAAATTGCAGGATACGGAATCAATCCCGACAAAATTATTCCCATTCAATCTTTTAGTAAACAATATTTACAGTTTCATGAAGTGGCCTTGAGTGGTCAGGCGAAAGAGTTTTTTGAGACCGGCAATCCGGTAATTGTGAGTTACGTGTATTTCCGGCCGGAATTTTTTGTGGAAGAGCTTATCGAGTTTTTTGACCGTTTTGTGCAGGAGTACAAGCAGGCGCGTCTGGTCATCATTGGCCACGAAAATGGTTCGGAACCAATTAAAAAGATGATTGCGGAACGCGGGTTAACGGATAAAGTGTATTTTGCAGGTGACCTGGACCATGATACCTTTTTAACGTATTTAAAACGGGCCACACTCTTTTTACGGACCCCGGTAAAAGATGGCGTGTGTAGCTCGGTACTGGAAGCCCTGGCCTTAAAAACACCGGTTGTGGCCAGTGAAAACGGTTCCCGACCTGAGGGCGTGATAACCTACGAAAATCAAAATATTGATGATATGGTAGAAAAAGTGCGCTATGTGGTGGAACACCTGGAAGAAGTTCGGAAAAATTTGAAGGAACCGGACATTCCGGATACTGTTAGCGAAGAAATTGAATTAATTCGAAAAGCATACTGGGGTGCGTAAAGTATCGGTTCTTAATTATAAAAATGCGCAATATTTTTACATTTAAGGCCCACCGAAAACAACCCCGTACAGGCGTACCAAAGGAACGTATTGACTCACCGTCAATTTTTTTATCCCTGCTCATTGGTATAATGTTTGTATTTCAAAGGTATTCCATAAAAATAGGGGAGTTTGTTGTGACCATGCCAAAATTGAATGAAAGACCGGTACGATACATTCTGTTGGTACTTGCTGCATTGGGCCTGATGATATTTTTGGGGAAAAAGTACCCGTTAGAGGCCGAAACGTACAACTGGAATCATAATGAGGACATCGTTTACGTACGCCCGGTAGCGGAAGGGAATGGATTGGTGCGGAATGTCCGTGGTGTATTGGGGTCCGGTATAAAAATACAAATTGTTCGGGGGACAGTAACATTCCGACCCAAGGCTGTGACCCTGCGGGGTGCATCCGCAGATGTGGACTATGCGGTTCCCTCTCAATTGCGGTATCAGCTTTTTCTTCACAAGCCGGATGCCAATGGGATGGACGTTGTTGAACCCATAAGCTCTGTGCTTACAGGTCCTCAAACTGTGCAATGGTCATCCACAACAATCCCCGATGGCGTTTATGCGGTATCGATTCGCTTGTATTCTTCCGGAACATCTTCGGATACGGATATTAGCCGATTTCGCAGTCGGCCGGTTATTCTAATTGTGGACAATGATGGCACTCCCAAAAGCGGTGCCCAGTGGATACCCATAACCGGTTACGAAGGGATGCGTTCCCGTAATTATGGGGGAACAGGCATTGATTGGATCTGGTATCCGGGCTGGAGCCTCCCCAAGGCCAATTCCTATCCGTATCAGTTTATTCAGCCACCCACATCGGACCAGGCGCGCCGCCAACTGGCTGATGATAACAAGTGGTTCACCGAAACCTGGTGGGGATCTTTAAATGCCCGCTACGATGAGGAGCCGGTGTTTGCCCGGACCGATGAAGGTCATGTAGTGGTGGTGGGTACGGATTTTTACAATGCCAATCAAAGTAAAACCGATGCCAAAGCCAGCTTTTTGACGGATGGCCCCAGAAATCAGGGAGGGGTTATGGGCCCAACAACGCTGGTGGCCAATCCCAGAGGTCCCGGAGTACTGGGTGCTACCCACGGCGACCGGATAATTTTTGCCGGGCCGAATGGAATTTTTACCGTTGCCGGGTATGTGGCCAAACCGGATGTTCTCCCATGCATTATGGGCGATTGTTCTCAAAGTAACCTGAGCAAGGTTAAAACCTGGATAGGCAATTTCGTCAACGATGAAAAATTTTCCTTCAGTAAACAATCCGAACTGGTTTTTGATACCAACGACCCCAATAAAATTTATGTCTCGGATACCTACAACCATCGCATTGCTCTATTGGAAGTAAACGGTTGTGATGAGAATTTCCAGAATTGTGATCCCGGCTATCCGCGAATTACCACCTTTGCCGGAAAGTATGGCGAAGCCGGTTCCGCCGACGGGTCGTTGAGCAATGCACGGTTTAATAAACCTACGGGCATGACCATCATAGGCCGCACGCTGTATGTAGCCGACCGGGGCAATAGTGCCATTCGGGCCATTGACCTGGATAATGGAACGGTGCGAACAGTGGTGGGATCCGGAACGTTTGGTGCAGCACCCTATATTGTTCGTCGCACATCAAAAGGCAATCTGGTTGTTAAAGCCGGTGTCCCGATTTACCATCTGGATTTAGCAACAAAAAATGTCCGGAAGATTACGGATGGCGGAAAAGATGACCGAATGGGAATGGATGTGGATTGGCGCGGCAATTTCGGTCCGGTGGATGATATTATTCTTACCGGGTACAAAAGTGACCACGGCATTGCACGAGTGCCGCTGGACGGTTCGAGCCGCACCCTGTTAATTGGGGATGCCGGGTACCCGATATATTACAATGATGCGATGGGCAGTAGCCCCGGATCCTACGGATTGCAGGTTGCGATCGACGATGAAGAAGCCCGTTTATACATCACCTACACCTACCGGGAACGATTAAGTGTGCTTCGCCCGCTGCGGAATTCCGACCCGGATGATATCGACGTGGATCTGGCGCAACGGGGTAAATTTATTCTCCATTATGGAACGATATGGGATTTTAATCAACACTGGGCACGGGCCTCCATGGCAGCCATCCATGGACCAACCGGACATCATTGGTTAGGGAAAGACATTCCAACGTTTGATGAACTGGCGG
>WGBF01000008.1 GCA_015494485.1 bacterium
CAATATGATATTTCCGGGCACCCTGCTCTTTCTGAAAAATCATGACCGTGCCCGGGGATTGCGGCGCTTCGACCCCGTCCAGCGCAAAGGTTGCGGGTGGTTTTTCCGGCAGTGATACCCGCGGCACGGTGAACCAGTACACCACCATGCCAACCAGAAGCACCACAGCCAGGGCAATGGCTGCCAGCGCCGGTTGCCATCGTCCGGGTGCGGGAACCCCGGATGGCATAAAAATGGCGCGGCGAATCTCCGGCGGCACGGCGGGTTGCATGGCCTGCAGATTTGCTTCCAGCCGGGCCAGATTTTCGTACACCCGCCGGCATTGGGCACAGTGCCGTAAATGGCGTTGCACCGCCTCATCCATAGCGGACAACGTGCCGGTGTCAAAATGATGGCGAATTTGTTGTTGAACGTCCTGGCAGGTCATTGTGTTACTCCCTTTTCATTTTCCAAAAATTGCCGGATTTTCTGGCGGGCCCGCATTAAATGCACCCGCACCGTATCCGGAGACAAATTCAGCATGTCACTCACGTCCTGAACGGAATAATTTTCCTGATAGATTAAAATCAGTATCATGCGCTGTTTGCGACTGAGACGATTCAATGCCTCCTGAAACCAATCGTTTTTACCGGATTCACCCATCGGCTCCGGTCTGATGCGCTGCTGCCATTGGCGCAATCGCCGCCACCAGCGGTGCCAATCCGTGCAGCGATTCAACACCAGGCGTATCAGCCACGCCCGGGGATTGCGGGCGGTAACAAACGGTTTCGGGCGCTCCAGAATTTTTATCACCACATCCTGCACCACATCGCGGGCAGCTTCCCAATCGCCCAACTGGCGGTACGCCACCTGCAAGGCCGGTTCCAGCAGGGCCTGTAATTGCTGTTCTGCGCGCTGCCGAAGGTCTTCCTCAGTGCTCACCGCCACAGTGTCCTCTGCAATTTGCACGTCTACCTTGAATTTTATTTGCTACCCGTTCATCTTTACTGCAATATAAAGACGTTTCAAAAAAGGGAAACATTTACAGCCCCGAAAAATAAAATTTTTTGACCAACAGGAGGAGGCAATCCATGGCAACCGTGCAAACCGAAACCCTGGAAGAGAAAAAAGCCCGCGTGCAACAGATTATCCAGGCGCTCAAGCAAAAATATCCGGAAGCGCCACTGGCGTTGAAGTACTCCAATCCGCTGGAATTGCTGGTGGCAGTCATTCTTTCCGCCCAGTGCACCGATGAACGGGTAAATCAGGTAACAGAATATCTGTTTAAAAAATACCGCTCCGCGAAAGATTACGTGGAGGCTCCCCAGGAGGAACTGGAAAACGATATTCGTCCCACCGGCTATTACCGGAACAAAGCCAAAAGTTTAAAAGCCTGCTGCCAGAAATTGCTGGAGGAATATCAGGGGGAAGTTCCGCGGGATATTGAAGAAATGGTAAAGTTGCCCGGCGTGGGACGCAAAACAGCCGCCATGGTGCTGGGCAATGCCTACGGTTTAAACCAGGGAATTGCCGTGGATACCCACGTCCGGCGTGTGGTGGAACGGCTGCAATTATCGGATAAAAAGACGCCGGAGAAAATTGAACAGGATCTCATGCAACTGGTGCCTCAGGAAGAATGGACGTGGTTTAGCAACGCTCTGATTTTGCACGGCCGGCACACCTGTACGGCACGCAAACCCAAGTGCGGGGAGTGTGTAATTGAGCGGTATTGCCCCTATCCGGAGAAGAATCTGGCATAGCCAATGGTTGAACGTTCAGGGTGGATTCGTTCGGTACAGCGGCAACGGCACTGATAACGGAAAAAACGTTCCGGGGTCGTGGAACTCCGCCTCCGGGATAATGGTTGGAAATCGTGAACGGTTTTATCCATTCACCGGTGGCATTCAATTGAGAATTCCATTAAATTTGCGGCGAAATAGTCAACCGGAGGGGTGGCTGAGCGGTTGAAAGCACCGGTCTTGAAAACCGGCAGGGGCTTGTAGTCCCTCGTGGGTTCGAATCCCACCCCCTCCGCAAGTTTTCCATGCCTTTCTATATTTTTATCAATTTACAACACACTTCATTAAAAAACGTTGAAAGCACCGGTCTTGAAAACCGGAGTCCGGGAAACTGGACAGTGGGTTCCCTGCCTGCCGACTGCGTCAGCAGTCAGGCAGGGAATCCCACCCCCTCCGCTAATTTAAAGTTGAATATAAATTTTTGTAGCCCCTCGTAGGTTCTTTACCTACCCCAAGTATGTGGGGAGGCCTGCCTGAATCATGAATGAGGCAGGCCTGCCTGAAAAACAGGCAGGTAAAGAATCCCACCTCCTCCGCAAGTCAAAATTATTTTATTGTATTCCACTCGTGGGTTCTTTATCTGACTCAGGGACGAGGCAGACCTGCGTGCCGACTGCGTCAGCAGTCAGGCATGGAATCCCACCCCCCTCCGCAAATTTTCATTGCCTTTCTATATTTTTATCAATTTACAACACACTTCATTAAAAAACGTTGAAAGCACCGGTCTTGAAAA
>WGBF01000009.1 GCA_015494485.1 bacterium
ACTTACGATTACGATAATAACGACAATTTAATTTATTACAGAAGCCAATCCTGGTCGGATACAGCGTGGGTAGATTATACCGGCAGAGTTACTATTACAAATTCCGGATACTATGCTTATATTTATTGTAGTGAATTAAATGCCTATTACAGCACGGCCACCGGCATTAAAGAACAGGAATCCGGTGTTGTAGGCACTTTTACCCTTGAAGCCAATTACCCCAATCCATTTAATCCCGTTACAACCATTGCTTATCGGATTGGCAGTTTTACCCATGTAAAACTGGAAGTGTATAACACACTGGGACAACGGGTTGCGGTTCTGGTAAACAAAAAACAACAACCGGGCTGGTATACGGTACCTTTCCGTGGTAACCGTTTGGCCAGCGGTGTCTATTATTATCGATTAATTACGGATCAGTTCGTATCCACCAAACGGATGATTCTGGTGAAGTAACAAGATAGTTGTTTTCAAAACGCGTAATTTTTATACCGGACCTGCACATTGGCGGATCCGGTATTTTTTTAGAAGATGTTTCATAAACCCGTTGAAATTCTATGTGAATTATTGTAAATATTATCGGACCAATGGCAGCGAGGGGATATGGCGAAGTTACTATCAAAAAAGGAACAACAACGAATTGTAGAAGCCATTCGAGAAGCCGAACACCAGACGAGTGGGGAAATCCGGGTGCATGTGGAATCCCGTTGCCCCGGGGACCCGTTGGAGCGGGCCAAAGAGGTGTTTGTGCAATTAAATATGCATCAAACAGCGGAACGAAATGGCGTTATCATTTATCTGGCACTGAAGGACCGTAAATTGGCAATATGGGGAGATAAGGGGATAAATGAAAAAGTACCGGACAATTTCTGGGAAGATGTAAAGGAGCGGATGATTGCCCGGTTTAAAAACGGCCAGTTCACGGACGGATTGGTCGAAGGTATTGGTATGATTGGGGAAAAACTGCGGACCTATTTCCCATACCAGCAGGGCGATGTGAATGAACTCAGCGATGAGGTCTCCTTGGGGGAATAACTGAACGTTAATCAATTCTAATTCTTTCCGTTCTCTTTTCAATAAATTGAATATTCATGGCAAATATGTGAAATTGTTTGGTGGGTGGTTTACCCCATTGGACTTCATCCTGCCAGTTCCTATATTCCGTTTTACAATTTTGTGAGGAGGTCTGGAATGAAAACCAAAATTTTTTCGTTGATAGTTGTTTTGGTGGTTGGTTTTTTTGCGGGCATATGGGTGCAGGAAAAGTGGCCCAAAATCACCGGCAAAATGGTTGCTGCCGCTGAAACCCTGATGGGGCTGGAATTTACGCCTTCCGAACGGGATTCCTTAATTCCCAATCTGGAAGATTTTCGCCGTGCGTACCAGCGAATCCGTGCAGTTCCCTTGTCCAACGACGTACCGCCGGCGTTGCAGTTCAATCCCGTGCCACGGGGATTTACCATCCCGCGGGAACAACGGCCCATTCGATGGAGCGACCCCGGAGATGTTCGCTTACCGAAGCGCCTGGAAGAAGTGGCGTTTTACTCCATTGGGGAGCTGGCGGCGTTAATCCGCAGCCAAAAAGTGACTTCCGAAGAATTAACCCGAATGTTTCTGGATCGTCTGAAACGCTACGACCCCAAATTGCACGCTGTTATTACCCTCACGGAAGACCTTGCCATTCGGCAAGCCCGCAAAGCGGATGAGGAAATTCGCCAGGGAAAATACCGTGGCCTATTGCATGGGATTCCCTATGGCGCAAAGGATTTGCTGGCAGTAGCGGGATATCCCACCACCTGGGGTGCCCGGCCCTACAAGGACCAGGTTATTAACGAAACAGCCACCGTGATTCGCAAGCTGGAGGATGCCGGGGCCGTGCTGGTGGCCAAGCTGTCGTTGGGGGCGCTGGCCTGGGGCGATGTATGGTTTAAGGATACAACCCGGAACCCGTGGGATCTTTCCCAGGGGAGTAGTGGATCTTCGGCGGGTTCCGCCGCGGCGACCTCTGCCGGCTTGGTACCGTTTGCCATTGGCAGCGAAACGTGGGGGTCCATTGTTTCTCCGTCCACCCGGTGCGGAACAACCGGATTACGGCCAACCTACGGAACAGTAAGCCGCTATGGGGCAATGGCGTTAAGCTGGAGCATGGATAAACTGGGCCCCATTGCCCGAACAGTGGAGGATTGCGCCATCGTATTTAATGCCATTCGTGGTGCGGATGAAAAAGACCCGATGTCCATTGATGCAGCATTCAATTACACTCCGAACATTGATTTGCGCACGGTGCGGATTGGTTATCTGGTGGACGAATTTAAACGCGACACGGTTCGCAAAAAATTTAATGATGCGGCACTGGCCCGGTTGCGGAACATGGGAGTGGAATTAATACCAATAGTGTTACCGGATTTACCCATTTACCCCATGTCGTTTATCCTGACGGCCGAAGCCGGCGCTGCATTTGATGAACTGACCCGCAGCAATCGGGATGACTTGCTGGTGCGCCAGGGCCGGAATGCCTGGCCCAATGTATTCCGGGCAAGTCGATTTATTCCGGCTGTGGAATACATTCAGGCCAATCGCCTGCGCTATTTGTGGTTGCAGGAGATGAAGAAAATCTTTGAGAAAGTGGATGTGTATGTGGC
>WGBF01000010.1 GCA_015494485.1 bacterium
AGTGCGGCAGTACCTGGCCAATTTTGATTATGTGGAAAAACGCATTAAAGAGGTGGAAGAAAAAGACCGGCTGCGGAATTTTAAACCGGCCATTACCGGAGAAGATATCATGAATGCGTTGAACATCCCGCCGGGGCCACTGGTGGGTAAAATTAAACAGGCTATTGTAGATGCCATCCTGGACGGCAAAATTCCCAATGAACGGGAAGCCTGTATGCAATACATGTACGAGATTAAGGACAAAATACTGGAGACGCACCCGGATACCCGAACCGTGAATAAATGACGCCCAAACGGGTAAGGGGTAAGTGAAGAAATGGTAAGAAACCTGTTGGCTGGGGGGCGAAAGGTGGCTACCGGCAGGGTAATGGAAAAAGGTAAACACCGATTGAACTTTGTTGGGGAAAATAAAAATCTCTGAAACCAATAACGTTTGTTTCCGTCTTTGGAAAAAGCGAATAGGAGGCTGTTATGAGCGAAGAAAAGAAGAAAAAGGAAGAAAACCAACAGGACGAAGATATCCAGAAAGACCTGGATGAAATTCTTAGCAAATTGGACGAAAGCGCCGGTGAGGGTGGTGAGAGTAAGAAACCGTCTTCACAAGAAACACCACCGGAAGAAAAACCCGCCGCAGAACCTTCCGGCGAAGGGGATTTTGTAAAAGCCGAAGATTTGCTTTCCCCGGAGAGTTTAATGGCGTCAGATGAATCTGGAGAAGAACAAGAAGCCTTAACCACCGAGGTAACGGTGGAAGGGGTTGCCGTTGTGGAAGAACTGAACCTGGTGGAGCGCATTATCCAGGTGTTTGTGAATCCCACAAAGTTGTTTCAATACCTCAAGCAGAAACCCGATTTTTGGGCGCCCCTTATTCTGACCATTTTGATTTCCATGATTAGCGGCTATTACATTGCCCCAATTGCCATCAACGAGCAAATTCAGCGCATTGAAAGCAATACCAACATTCCCGATGACGCCAAAATGCGGATGATTGACAATCTGGAAGCCGCCAAAAGCGGTACCCGGCGAATGGTTTCCACCGTTGTGCCGCCGTTAATTAGTGTGCCGCTTTTCTTCCTGATTATTGCCTTTGTGTTCTGGGCAACGGGGAATTTTGTATTTGCCCGGCAGGTACGATTTGTGCAGGTATTCTCCGCTATCACCTATTCGAACTTAATTCCGTTGTTACTGGGTACCGCCATTAAACTCCCGCTGATTCTGGCCACGCATTCCGTTGCGGTACAGACCAGTCCGGCCGTTGTGCTTTCTGCCGACCAGCGCGGTACGTTCCTGTACAGTCTGTTGAGCAGTTTCGACATTTTTAATTTGTGGTACCTGGCTGTATTTGCCATCGGGATGGCCGTGTTGTACGAAGTTAAGCGCAGTCGTGCTTATACCCTGGTATTTGGTTTGTGGTTTGTTTGGGTGCTGGCCAAATCGGCCTTTTCCGCTTTTGTGATGAAAAAATTGGGCAGTATGGGCATGGGTGCCTAAAATTTAATTTTCATTTTGTGAATTCTTGCGCTTTGACGGCGCCGTCATTCATTTGTTCTTTAACTTATCTTCCTTTAATGGAAAAATATCCATGTATTGCCAAACCACGAATGGAGGGCTTATGAAATCCGTGTGGTCAATCTCACTGGGATTGTTTCTACTGGTGTTTGTTGCGCATGCCCAGCCAACCAAACCCCTGACCCTTGATGAGTGCATCCAGATTGCATTGAAAAACAACGTTCAGATTCGCGTTTCCAAATATCAGTATCTCAATGCCCGGTTTGACCGGCGCGATGCCTACCGCAATATTTTACCCACGGTAAGCATTAATATGGGCGTTGCCCGGTACGAACGTGGTCCCACCTCCTACCTGGGGAATGAATACGTGGGCCCCGGCTTTCCTCAGTTAGACCGGGTGGTGCAGAGTACGGACTATTCCATGGGGATTTCGGTGTCTCAAAATATTTACGATGGCGGTTTTTGGTGGAACAGCATCCGGAAAGGGAAAGTGGATGAAAAAGCGCAGGAATTCAATTACGAATCGGAGCGTCAGAAGGTCATTGTCACCGTAATGCAGAATTATTTTACCCTGTTAAAGGAAACCAAATTGCTGGAAGTGGACCGCCAGGCCATGGAACGGAGCAAGGAGCAACTGGAACGGGCCCAGAGCATGTACGAAGTGGGCTCCGTGTCCAAAGTGGATGTGTACAAAGCGCGGGTGAATTTGGGCAATGACCGTATTCAATATATTAATCAGGAAAACCGGGTGCGGAAAGCCCGGCAGGATTTAAATATTGCCATGGGCCGCAACCCGGATGAGCCACTGGAAATTGTTACCGACATCGAATTTACCAAACACATGGTGGAACTGGATTCTCTGTACAAAGTGGCGCTGGAACGAAATCCCACTTTAAAAAAGTATGAGCTGGACCGCCGCAGTGCGGAATTACAGGTGAAACTGGCCAGCAGTCGGTATTTTCCACAGATTTCCAGTTTTCTTTCCCTGAACCGGCGCGTTCCCAAACGGGATGGATTGTTCAAAGAATTTGACCGCGAGTACACCTACAACGTGGGTATTTCCTTGCGCTGGAATTTGTTTAACGGCTTTTCGGATTATTTACAGCGGCAGAAAGCCAAAGTAAACGCCATGATTGTTCAGGAACAGATGAACGATTATCAGCGCAATCTATTGTCCACCGTAAAGTCGCTGTATGACAATCTGCGCGCGTACGACGAAATCATCCGCATTAACCGGGAAAACCTGGAAGCAGCACGGGAGGAATACCGCCTGGCCCTGGAGCGCTACCGTGTGGGGAACGGTACCGCCATTGAGTTGCGGGAAGCCCAGGTCAACTTGACCCGCGCCGAACAGGTGCTGGTTAGCACCGAATACGATGCCATTATCACGTACGCACAACTTCAGGAAGCGATTGGAAAATTATCGGATACATATGTTGGGGAGTAATTCATGAAGAAAGCACTGATTATTATCGGGCTCCTGATTCTTGTAGGGGTAATTGTTGGAATTAATTTAAAGAAAGGCGACAAAGCCATTGTGGTGCAAACCGAAAAGGTGTTTCGCGATGACATTACCCAGACGGTAACCGGAAACGGCCGGATTTACCCCACCATTGAGGTTAAAATTGCCGCCCGCGTGTCAGGGAAAATCATTGCCCTGGACGTGGAGGAAGGGGATTCGGTAAAGGCCGGACAGGTTCTGGTGCGGTTGGAACGGGACCAGTACGTCGCGTCACTGGAAAAATCCAAATCCGCGTTGTTGGAAGCCCGCGCCAATTTAACCCTGGCCGAAAGCGGTTTGCGCCGGACCCAGGAATTGTATCAGCGGAATCTGGCCTCCCGGGCGGACCTGGACGAAGCCCAGGCCAAGTACGACCAGGCCCTTAGTCGGCTGCAGCAGGCGGAAGCCAGCGTGAAGGAAGCGGAAGACGCCCTGCGGAAAACGGTGCTGGTGAGCCCCATTAACGGGGTGGTCATTAAAAAGAATAAAGAAGTGGGGGAAGTGGCCCTGGGCAGCCAGTTTCAGGAAGACGTCATTCTGGTGGTAGCGGATCTGAAAACCATGGAAGCCCGTGTGGAAGTCAACGAGAATGATATTATTAACGTCAATCCCGGCGATACCGCAATGGTGGAAATCGATGCCTTCCCCGATTCCCTTTTCCCCGGTGTGGTTACGGAAATTTCCAACTCTGCCAAAACCACCGGTGCGGGAACCATGGAAGAAGTCACCAACTTTGAAGTGCGGATTCGCCTGTTCAACCGCTTGCCGGATTTTCGTCCCGGTATGTCGGCCATGGCAGAAATTGCCACCGAAACCCACAAAAACGTGTTGAACGTGCCCATTCAGAGCGTGACCGTACGGGAACGCCAGGAGGTGATGCCGGAGCTTTCCAAAAAGGAACTCCAGCAGGCGCAACAGAAAGCCAAAAAACGTTCCAAAAAAACCAAAAAGTACAAACGGGAAGACGACCTGGTAGAAGTGGTTTTTGTGGTTGAAGATGGCATTGCCCATATCCGGCCGGTGAAACTGGGAATTAGCGATGACAATTACTACGAAGTGTTAAGCGGCCTGAAGGAAGGTGAAGAAGTGGTTACCGGACCCTTTCGGGTATTAACCAAAGTATTAAAGGACGGTGACCGGGTTAAAGTGCGCAATGCAGCGCGCAAGGAATCGTAACCTGCTCAAATGGAAACAGAACCCATGAAGAATAATACCTTAATTCACCTGGAAGATGTTCACAAAATTTATCAACTGGGAAGCGTGCAGGTGCATGCCCTCCGCGGGGTGGACCTTGCCGTGCAACAGGGGGAATACGTGTCCATTATGGGGCCTTCCGGTTCCGGGAAATCCACCCTGATGAATATCATCGGGTGCCTGGATGTTCCCACCCGCGGGCGCTACACCCTGAATGGCACCGATGTAAGTACCATGGATGATGATGACCTGGCGCGCATTCGCAATAAAGAGATTGGGTTTGTGTTTCAAACCTTTAATCTGTTGCCCCGGGCAACTGCCCTCCACAATGTGGAACTGCCGTTAATTTATGCCGGTGTGCCCTCAGCCAAGCGGAAAGAACTGGCTCGGGAAGCGCTGGCAAAAGTGGGTTTGGCGGACCGGATGATGCACCGCCCCAATGAACTGTCCGGTGGGCAACGGCAACGGGTCGCCATTGCACGGGCCCTGGTGAACAATCCCTCCATTATCCTGGCAGATGAACCCACCGGGAACCTGGATACCAAAACCGGTGCGGAAATCATGGAAATTTTCGATACCCTGCATGCCCAGGGGAACACCATTGTGCTGGTCACGCACGAAGAATTCATTGCCCGGCACGCCCAGCGCATTGTCCACCTGCTGGATGGCAAAATTGAACGGGTGGAAACGCTGGACAAATCGGTAGGGGAGCCTTCACCATGATGCGACTGGCGTTAGTGGGGGAATATCTCACCTTTGCGTGGGAAACATTTAAGGCCAACAAAATTCGGGTGTTCCTGACCACCCTGAGTGTGCTGATTGGGGTGGCCGCGATTATCTTCATTTTTTCCATCATCCAATCCATTAACAAATACGTGACCACGGAATTTGCCGATATTGGATCCACCACGGTATACGTGAGCAAATTCCCCTGGGTCATTACCGGAAATTACTGGGAGCTGCGCAATCGGCCACCGGTGACCATCCGCGAGTACCATGCCCTGGAGCGCAGCGTGGAATATGCGCGGTGGATTAGCCCTTCCATTGAATCCACCAAACCGGTAAAATACCGGAATAAAACGCTGGAAGATGTTTTCATCATTGGTACCAATGAACAGTACCCGGAAACAAATAATGTGGGTACCGAAACGGGGCGTTGGTTTACCCACAGCGAGGTCAAAAGCGCCCGCCATGTGTGTATTATTGGGTAAAAGGTAAAAGAGGAGCTGTTTGGGGCCCAAAATCCACTGGGCAAGCGTATTAAAATCGATGAAATTCCCTACAAAGTCATTGGCGTGCTGGAAAAGAAGGGGGATTTCTTCGGGTTTAATCTGGACAGCCGGGTTATTGTGCCTTACACCACGGTGAAGGGCTATGCCAGCCGACGGCGGGGTATTACCATTGCCTTAAAAGTGGCCAACATTGCAGACCTGGACAATCTGAAGTCGGAAATCCGGGGAGTGCTCCGCAAAGTGCGCAAGTTGTCGCCCCGGGAGCCGGACAACTTTGCCATTAACCAGCAGGATATGCTGACCGATTTTTACAAAAAGATTACCGGCACATCCTTTATGGTGATTTTGTTCATTGCGGCCATTTCTCTGGTTGTCGGGGGCATTGGCGTGATGAACATTATGCTGGTCTCTGTAACGGAACGCACGCGGGAGATTGGCATCCGCAAGGCGGTGGGTGCTACCCGGGGACAAATTATGGCCCACTTTTTAACGGAATCGGTGGTCATTTGTTTAATTGGCGGCGTTATCGGGTTAATTCTGGGCATTATTTCGGCGCAAATCCCCATCCGCCTGATGGGCCTGCCCCAGGGGATTAATCTGCTAACGGCACTGGTGGGATTTAGCTTTGCGGTATTGGTGGGTATTGTTTCCGGATGGTACCCGGCGTACAAAGCCTCCCGCTTAAATCCCATTGAAGCACTACGATACGAATAGGACGCAGTTATGTTGTGGCTGGAAATTTTAAAAACGGCCTTTTCTCAATTACAGGCGAACCGAATGCGGTCGTTCTTAACCACTCTGGGCATTATCATCGGGGTGGGAACGGTTATTCTCATCGTTGCCATTTTGGAAGGATACCGGGGGTCGTTGGAGAAGGATTTGAACATCCTGGGTGCCAATACGTTTCAGGTGCAGCGGTATGAGCCGGTCATGTTTGGAGCCAGCTGGAAACGCAAATACCGCAAGCCGCTTTCCTACGATTTGGTTCGGGTGATAAAAGAAAGCTGCCCCTCCGTGCAGTATGTCGGTGCCCAGGCGTTTGAAGGGGGCGTGCTGGTGCAATACCGGGACCGCCACACCAACCCGAATGTCATGGTCAGCGGCGCCACGCCGGACTATCCCCTGACCCGCGGGTATTTTGTAGCCGATGGTCATTTTTTCAGCGACCGGGATGTGCGCAGCCACGCCAAAGTGGCTGTTCTGGGGTATGACGTGGTCCAGAAGCTGTTTCCTCACGAAGACCCCCTTGGGAAATTTGTGGTGCTAAAGGGCAACCGGTTCCGCGTCATTGGGGTGTTTGAAAAGCAGGGCAGTTCCACCTTTGGTCAGAGCCGGGACAATATTGTGGTTATTCCCATTACCACCTGGCACGACCTGTTCGGGAAAACCAAAACCGTTATGTTGCTGGTAATGGCAAAAAGTGCCGAGGTGTTTCAAACCGCACAGGATGAAGTGATTGGCGTGCTGCGTCGGGTGCGGAAGGTTCCACCGGGCAAGGAAAACGATTTTGCCATCGTGACCAATGAATCACTGATCACCACGTTTAACAAAACCGCCGGCAAAATCCGCATGGGGGGTATTTTGTTGGGCGTGATTTCTCTGC
>WGBF01000011.1 GCA_015494485.1 bacterium
AGTTTTTCGTTGGGGCTCACCCGGGGGCGACTGTCAATGCCCATCATGATGTGAATGCTGGGTCCGTAAATGTCGGCATCCATTAACCCCACCTGTAACCCCTGTTGCGCCAGGGCAATAGCCAGATTGGTACTGACGGTGGATTTCCCCACACCCCCTTTACCGGAAGCCACGGCAATGAGGGTTTTGACGCCCGGGATTCGCTGGCGGTCGGCCCAGGGATCCGGGGCACCGCCCGGTTGTTGCTGGCCGCCCAGCCGTAAATCGGGAATGGCCTCTATGACGATGATGGTATTATCCGGGAACTTTTGGCGCAACACCTGATCCACTGTGGTTTTAATGGTGGATTTAATCTCCTGATTCGGTGTGTTTAAATTCAGCGTCACCGTAACCCGGCTGCCCTGAATGCTAATGTCCTTAATCACGCCAAAGGAAACAATGTCGCGTTCGTACCCCGGATATTGAATGGTGCTCAGTGCACTGAGTATCTGATCTTTGGTTAATTCTGCCATAATGCCGTCCTCAAGTTATGCGTTCTTTTATTTGGTTGCTTTGTTGTGCAAAAGTTACAGCAAATTTGTTATTCCTTCCGGTTTCTTCAACCGGTTATCATTCAACAAATGCCTCTCGCTCCCCGCCATTCCAACATCGATGTTATCAGGCCTTATCCTTGTGCAATTCAATCCGAAACACCGTCCCTTTCCCTGGCTGGCTTTCCTTCACAAACACCTTGCCGTGGTGGTATTCTTCCACAATCCGTTTCACCAGCGACAACCCCAGTCCCCAACCGCGTTTCTTGGTGGTAAATCCCGGATTAAAAATGGTTTTGCGGAGCTTACCCGGAATGCCTTTGCCGGTATCTCGAACTTCAATGGCCACGCCGGTGGTGTTCAGGGCAATCACCTCCACGGTAATGGTGCCGGCATTGCCATTCAACGCATCCAGCCCGTTTTTAATTACATTTTCCAGCACCCAGGAAATTAGATCGCGATTGAGGGGAACGTAAATGGGCGTTTCCGGGAAGCGCGCTTCCAGTTCCACCCCTTTGCGGCGCTGGGGAATGCGCCGGCGGAAATAGTCAATCGTTTCCTTCACCACCTCCACCACGTTTTCTTCTTTCAAATCCGGCCGCGACCCGATTTGTGAAAAGCGATTGGTAATGATCTGCAATCGTTTAAGGTCGTTTTCCAGCTCAGGTATGATTTTTTCCACCTGGTCCGGTTGCTGTTTTAGATATTCCACCCAGCCAATCAGGGAAGAGAGGGGCGTTCCCAATTGGTGGGCGGTTTCTTTGGCCATTCCCACCCAGATGTACCGTTCTTCGCTCTTTTTAATGGATTTGAATCCGGCATACCCAATTAAAATGAACAACGCCACCACCACCACCTCAATGAACGGCAGCCAGCGCAATTTGTAAATGATGGGTGATTCTCCGTAATGGTAATAGCCCAGAATCTGGTCCTGATAGCGGATGGGAATGGGCGGATTTTCTTCATCGAACTGCCGGATGAGTTTTTGCAACATGGCCAGTGTGTCCGGTGCTATTTTCCCGGATTGAACGGGAGGAATGCCCACATTGCGCCAGTACAGAGGGTTCATGTCAGCATCGGTGTAAATAATGGGGTAATCCGCCTGCTGAATGACTTCCTGGAAGAAGAAGCTCAGGTCATCCACCGACTCCCGATTAATGTTTTCTTCAAACACTTTAATGCGGAATTTCAGATACTCACGGGTCTGGCGCTCCAGCTCATTCACCAGCAACTGGGTGTAATACAGAAATCCCCCGGCCAGTACCACCGCCAGCACAAATAAAAAGCTTTTGAAATTCCCTTTCGTCCGGTATATATTTTTAGCCATGAATTCACCGTATTCTCAAACAATGCAAGTTACAAACAGCACGGTACAGAATCAAACAACGCCCAATAAAACGCGGAGCTTCCTGTGCACCTTCCCTGGCCCCTGCGCATGTTATTAATTCTCTGGCCTTTCATTCTACTTATTTCATTTTACCTGATCCGGCGGGTACACAACGTCCTATCGCTTTTGAGATCCGCTCCCCTGCCGGGAGTGAAGAAACTTCTGTACATCCTCTGGCTGTGGGTTAATGCCTACCCCGTCGTGGTGTTCGTTCTTTTTTTAACCGGAAAATACACCACGGGCTATCTGGTAGAGGGGAAATTTGCCTGGGTGGATTGGCTGTTCACCTACCCGTTTGTGCTGGCTTTCCTGATTAGCGTCACGGCATTTCCCTACCTGCTTCTGGTGCAGGGAATTGGGCGACTGGGCCGGAAGCGTTTTTCAGCGGCACAACATCGCCTGCTGGCCTGGGCGCAACTGGGCATCGTGGGTTTACTGATAGTGTGGGTGCCCTGGAAAAGTTACCGGGATACGCAAACCGTGCGGTTACGCACTCACACCATTCAACTGGGTGGCAAAAGTAGTGTGTTTCAGGATTTTTCTATTCTGTTAACCGCGGACATTCAGGCGGACCGCTACACAGGTTCCCGGGAACTCCGCCACCTGGCCACCATTGCCGATACCACCGATTACCAACTGGCCCTTTTTGCGGGCGATTTAATTACGTACAGTCCCGCCCATTTACCCCTGGCGGTACCGGCAATGTGCCGTTTCCCCCAAAAGGCTCCGTCCGTTGCCTGTATGGGGGACCATGATTACTGGTTTGCCCCCAAAGTCGTACCGGAAGAACTCCGGCACTGCGGGTGGACTTTTCTGGGAAACCGCCACAAACTGGTGCGCTGGAAGGACAAATTAATTCTGGTAACTGGCATTACCAACATTTACAGCAAACCGATTTCCCGGGAATACCTGGAACGTTTGCTGGATATGGCCCCACCGGCGCAGCTTAAAATTTTACTGGTCCATCAGCCCAAACAATGGATTGCCGACCTGGCCGAAAAATACGAATACCACCTGATGGTGGGTGGGCACACCCACGGCGGACAGGTGGCTATTCCGCTGTTTGGCTGGCAGTTTACCCCCACCATGCTGGAAAACGGTTATTATTCCGGGTTGTACCGCCACGGCAAATTGCATGTGGTGGTTACCAACGGTATCGGGCTAACGTTTATTCCCCTGCGGTTTGGCGCTCCGGCGGAAGTTACCCGGATTGTCATTAATCCCCGGAATAAGCCGGTTCTTTGAAAGGCCAAACAAATTACAAAGCAACCCGGATTTTCAAATAAAATTCCCCAATTGCCTGTTGGGCTTTTGGAACCCGACGGTTAAATTTCGCTTTCGTCAACACAACCAATTGAGGATATTGCAATGAACGGTGAACTGGTGTATTTGAGCTGGGATGAATATTTCATGGGCATCGCTATTTTTACCTCCCTCCGTTCCAAAGACCCCAACAGCAAAGTGGGTGCGGTAATTGTAAATCCCGACAACCACATTGTGGGGACGGGCTACAACGGATTTGTGGCCGGGGCGGATGAATCCCTCTTTAGCTGGGAACGGGAAGGCGAATGGTTGCACACCAAATACCCGTACGTCGTGCACGCCGAAGCCAACGCTATTTTAAATGCCACTACCAGTGACCTCCGGGGATGCCGGATTTACACCACCCTATTCCCCTGTAATGAATGTGCCAAAAAAATTGCCCAGAAAAAGATTGCGGAGGTGGTTTACCTTTCGGACAAGTACCGGGGGGAAGATTTCCACACCGCCTCGGAGTTAATTTTTAAAGCAGCGGGCATTCGCACCCGCAAACTGACCTTACCGCCGCTGGAAACCATTCTGAAAAAATTTGAACGCTACATTCCCCGCTAATTCACGGAAGCGCTTCTTACCGGCGTTTCTAAAATGGGGATGTAATTTCCGTACGGTATTTCAAACCAGTAAAAAACCCCCGCCCAGCGGACGGGGGTCCATCACCAACAATTATTTTGAACTGTCTCGTATTACCGATTCAGCTTGCTGATTTCTTCCTTTACTTCCTGTAAAATACGCCAGGCAATGTCCGGCGTGCGGGCTTCCACAATAATGCGCATAATGGGTTCGGTATTGGATTTGCGCAGGTGAATCCAGGAATCCGGGCGGTCAATGCGCAGCCCATCGGTAAAATCCAGCTGCTGGTCGTGGTATTTTTCTGCAAAGTGTTCAATCACCCGATCAGGGTCCACATCCCCCAGTGGGGCTTTGTCCTTCAAAATGTAGTATTGCGGCAACGTCTGTTTCAGTTCGGCAATGCTGCCCTCGAATTCGGCCAGAAATTGCAGAATCAGTGCCACGCCCACCGGTGCATCACGGCCCAGGTGCACTTCGGGTAAAATCACCCCACCGTTGCCTTCACCCCCAATTACGGCACCCACTTCCTTCATTTTCTGCGCCACGTTGATTTCACCCACCTTGGTCTTGAAGAGCAGGCAGTTGTAGTATTTGGCAATATCGTCAATGGCGCGGGAGGTGGACAGGTTAACCACCACGTGGCCCAATTTTTTACTCAACACAAATTTAACCGCCAGGGCCAGGGTGTATTCTTCTCCCAGCGGATTGCCATCGTTACCAATAAGCGCCAGGCGGTCCACATCGGGGTCCACGGCAATGCCCAGGTCGGCTTTGTTTTCCTTCACCGCTTTGGCCAGATCAATTAAATTCTGGGG
>WGBF01000012.1 GCA_015494485.1 bacterium
AGCGTCAGATGTGTATAAGAGACAGGCGTTGTTTTGGCGCGGTGCTCATGAATGGAATTGGATTTTGTTTTAAACCGAAAGATACGGTGAAAATTCCCCCAATCCAACTCCCCCGCAGAAGTAAAAAAGTAAAAACCGGTCACACAACAAGCGTTCATGCCTTAAATTTTTGTTTTTTTGGAACAGGAGCAGGCCTTGCACACGAAGATGGCAATAAACGTCTCCCCACCGCCGGGGATACCCGAACATCTGGCAATTGGGCCCCTGCGGATAACACCCCCGGTGGTCCTGGCGCCCATGGCGGGCATTACGGATGTGGCGTTTCGGCAACTGGTTTGTGAATTCGGGGGTGGATTGTTTATTGGTGAGATGATTTCAGCGGAGTTGCTGGCAGCCGGGGATCCGGTGACCCGAAGCATGGTGCGTTTTTTTCCGGGGGAGGCAATCCGCAGTGTGCAATTGTACGCCACCCAGCCCCAGGCATTGCGCCATGCCATTACCATTCTCCGCAACGAATTCGGGGTACACCACATTGATTTGAATTTTGGTTGTCCGGTGCCCAAAATTACGCGTAAAGGGGGTGGTGCGGCGTTGCCCCTGCATCGGGAGCAATTTCCCCGCTTACTGGAGGCCGCTGTGTCCGCAGCAGCCGGAATACCGATTACCATTAAAATCCGAATGGGCCTGGATGCGGAGTTTCAGTACTATCTGGACATTGCCCAAATGGCGCACACCTTTGGCATTCACGCATTGACTCTCCACGCCCGTACCGCCGACCAGTTTTATGCCGGAGAAGCCCGGTGGGATGCCATCCGACGGGTTGTGCAGGCGGTGCCGGGACTCCCCATTATCGGCAATGGGGATGTGTGGACTGCGGAGCATGCCCTGAGCATG
The DNA here is from genome assembly GCA_015494485.1 of bacterium. GTDB lineage: Bacteria > Calditrichota > Calditrichia > RBG-13-44-9 > J042 > WGBF01. The sequence continues at coordinate 895 of WGBF01000012.1, forward strand.
CTGCAACAAACGGGTTGTGCCGGTGTGGGAATCGGCCGGGCTGTGCTGGGAAGGCCGTTTTTGTTTGCCCGCTTCAATGCGCTGTTTTCCGGGCGGGTGTTGCCACCGTATCCGGTGCTGTGTGAAGTGGCTGCTATCGCCCGCCGCCACCTGGAGTTGATGGTACAATATTACCCGGAAGCGGTAGCCGTGCGGCGATTGCGAAAGCACTGGAAGTGGTATTTTCAGGGATTTCAGGATGCCAGACAGTGGATGCCCCAATTGCTGCAGGCCGAACGTGCCACGGAGGTGGAGGATCTTCTTCGAAAAATGAATTCCCGGGAACCGTATCCACTAACGGAAATCTGGATGCCGCGGGGCAAACGCGGAAAACAACCGAAAGTAGTGTTGCCGGAATCCCTCCGGCGCAGATTGGCCACGGGGCGTTTTGACATTGATCCGATAACTGGAAGTGGGGGATAATCGAAGGCGGTGCATTGGAAAAAAGCACTTTTCCTGAATGGCGCAGCGTATTATCTTTGGCACCGATAAAGCGAAGTGGTCTATGAAAACGGATTGGATACCGAAGGAACATGGCGCGTGGGGAATGATTGGCGGTTCATTCCTCAGCGTAGTGGCTGTTCACGGAAGGGTAACGCCTGCCATGGTGGCCTTTCTGGCAGGATTTTTATTTTTGTATTTTACCCGTGTTCCGTTCCTCAACATTGCCCGGAATAAAACCTCTTCCCGTACATATCGAATTATTGTAGGGTTTGGATTTGTTGGCTGGGTTTTGATAATCCTGGCTGCCCGGTTCAGCCATTACCCCCTTTTCCCGCTGTGGGTCCTGGGAATGGTTCCGTTTTTCCTGGTTGAACTCATTTTTGTTCGCCGCCGGAAACCCAATCATTTTATTCCCCAACTTGTGGGCACAATTGGCCTGAGTGGGATTGCCGCATTGACGGATGCCCTCTGGCATGGTGCCATGACGGTTCATGCCCTGTGGTTGTGGTTGTTGAACAGCATATTTTTTGTGGCTGGAATTACGATTGTGCGCCAGCAAATTGCAGCCCGTGCACCATCCCCTCAGGGGAACGGCTATTTGACCCTGCTGCGGGTGGGTATTGTGGGGTATGCTGCGCTGGGCGTACTATGGGCCGTTCTTCCAGGACAATCCCTACCCGTTTCCTGGATTGTGCTGCTGCCCGTAATGGCCGAAGTGGCTGTTTTTAGCCTGAACCGATTGGTAGTTCATCAGCTCAAAACACTGGGCTGGCTGCAAATTGCCCAGACGGTCATTTTTGTGCTGTTTCTGGCGTTATTCACCAAATAGTGTGGCTAACCGGTTACACAATGTTTCCAGATACCTGCGGTCCACGTCGGAAAAGGGTTCCAGTTCGTGGGAATCAATATCCAGCTCACCCAGCACCCGGTCACCACTCATGATTGGCACTACAATTTCGGATTTTACCTCCACGCTGCAGGCCAGATAATTGTCTTCCTGGGTCACATCCTGCACCACAAAGGTTTCTTTGCGTTCCGCGGCCTGGCCGCAAATTCCTTTCCCAAATGGAATGCGAACATGTTCCGTCGGTGCTCCCACAAAGGGGCCCAGCACCAGTTCGCCTTCCCGTTCGCGGTCCACCAGGTAAAACCCGACCCAATCAAAATAGGGAATGCGTTCACTTAAAATAACGCACACGTTTTGCAGGGTGTTTTCAATGTTGGAAGGGTCTAAAATTTCATCTATGGCATCCAGAGCAGTTTTAAATCGTAATTCTTTTTCCCGGTCCGTAAGTTTCATAGCGCCTCCTCCGTTTACAATTTAGCCTTCTATTTTACAGCCAATTCGTGAGCTTTGCAAATTTCATTCAAATTATACGCCGACGGCGTTCAAAATTTTCAAAACACTTGATTTAAATTAACGCCTTAGTGCATATTTTCCACTTCTACAGGATAAATTTAAAGAAAGGAAAGTGCGATGCCGGTAAAGCCTTTTGATTATCAACCTCCGTTTAATGCTGAAGAGTACATTGCCAAACCCAGTTCCGACCCGGAAGAAGCCATTGAAGTGGGCGTGTTATTTGTGGGTGGTGGCCCTGCCGGACTGGCGGGCGCGATTCATCTGGCGCAATTGCTGGAAAATGAACCGGAATTGATGGAGTCCCTGGGTGAAATGCCTATCGTTGTGGTGGAGAAGGGAAAATATCCCGGTGCCCATTTGATGAGCGGGGCCGTGGTGAACCCCTCTCCGTTTCGGAAACTTTTTCCCGATTTGTCCGATGCCGATTTCCCCTTTTACCAGCCCGTGGAAGGGGAAGCCCTTTATTTTTTAACAGAAAAGAGTGCGTTTAAAGCGCCGTTTATGCCACCCACCATGCGCAATCACGGCAATTATGTGGCATCCGTAAGCAAAATTGGCCAGTGGCTGGCGGAAAAGGCAGAAGAGATGGGCATCATGATTCTGAACGAAACCGCTGCCGTTAAAGTACTGGTGGAAGATGGTGCGGTGAAGGGAATTCATACGGATGATAAAGGTCTGGACCGGGATGGTAATCCGGGCAGCAACTACGAACCGGGCGTGGATATGGTGGCGCAGGCAACGGTGATTGCCGAAGGCACCCTGGGGCATCTTTCCCAAACCATCCTGCAACATTTTAATGTGCGGCGTCCCAACCCCCAAATTTATGCCCTGGGAGTAAAGGAAATCTGGGAAGTCAAGAAGCCGCTGGACCGCGTGATTCATACCATGGGATGGCCCTTGCGCACGGCCAAAAAATACCGCGAATTTGGCGGCAGTTTTATTTATCCCATGGGGAAGGATAAAGTTACCATCGGGTTGGTGGTTGGCATGGATTATGCCGATGCTTCCCTTTCCGTGCACGATTTGCTTCAGGAATTAAAATTGCATCCGCTGGTTAAGGAAATTCTGGAAGGTGGCAAGCGGCTGGAAAAAGGGTGGGGAGCCAAGACCATTCCCGAAGGCGGATATCATTCCCTGCCGGAAAAACTCCATGTGCCGGGTGCGATTTTGACCGGCGATGCTGCAGGATTTGTGAACGTGCCGGCACTGAAGGGAGTTCATTACGCCATGTGGAGTGGCATTTACGCCGCTCAAGCCATCTTTGAAGCCCTGAAAGCAGGGAAAGACCCCAGACAGGAAGGCGCACTGGCAGCGTATGACCAGAAAGTGCGCAACAGCTTTATGTGGCAGGAATTGTACCGCGTACGGAACATGCGCCCGGCATTTCAGCATGGCTTCTGGAAAGGCAGCATCCTGGCCGGATTGATGAGTTTAACTGGTGGGAAATTCCCCGGTGGCGAAATTCGTTTCCCCGCGGATAGCGAACACCCCATTTTCCGCGAAAAACGGGAATACCCCAAACCAGACAATGAGTACATTTTTGACAAACTCAGCAGTGTGTATGCCAGTGGAAACCGCAGCCGGGATACCATGCCCAATCATTTAAAATTGAAAGCGGAAGTACCGGAAGAATTGGGAGACCTGTGGATTAACATGTGTCCCGCCGGTGTGTACGAATGGCAGACCACGGAGGACGGCAAGAAAGTTATCCGGATAAACGCCCCCAACTGCGTTCACTGTGGGGCCATTACCGCCAAGGGCGGCCGCTTTACGCCACCAGAAGGCGGGGCCGGGCCGGAATATTCCGAAACGTAAGTTGTTTTTTTCCGGGTTCTTCCGTATTTTTCCACGGACTAAAACAGGAGACGTTTATGAACGCTGTTACATACGCTGATGTCTTTCAACCCCGGACGGATGTGGGCGTGCGGATTTACAATATTGCACTGGTGGTGCTGGGCAGCGTGTTTATTGCACTGATGGCCCAAATTCGCATTCCCTTACCCTTTTCTCCGGTGCCGGTTACCGGGCAAACGTTTGCCATTCTGCTCATTGGCATGCTGTATGGCCGCCATCGGGCACTGGCTACCGTTTCGTTGTACCTTGTGGAAGGGATTGCCGGTTTACCGGTATTTGCCGGTGGAGTTGGGTTGAGTTACGTGCTGGGTTCCACGGGTGGCTACATTATTGGGTTTCTTTTTGCCGCCTATTTATTGGGTATTTTTGCGGAATGGGGTTGGGACCGGCGGTTTGTCAGCGCGTTCTTTGCCATGTTTATTGGCAGCGTCGTCATTTTATCACTGGGCACCATTTATCTCGCAACCTTTGTCGGATGGAAAAGTGCCTTCGTTGCGGGATTTTTACCGTTTATTGGCATTGATATTGTCAAAAGCCTGATTGCGGCCACGTTACTGCCGGCCGGGTGGCGAATTATTCGTAAATAAATTCTGGAATCTCAGTCTGTTAAAAAGCCAGTGGGGATGTTCCTGCTGGCTTTTTTCTTTTTAAGGGGGAAAGGCAAAGAAGTCCGGCTAAACCGGATGGAATAGCGGTCCTTGGGGGGCAGAGGCTTATTCAGTAAAGTTGAACGGCGAATGGGAATACAGGCGTTGTACCATCATGTTGGCAATTGCTTCGGCGCGGGCTTTGGCACGCTCCGCGATGGGACCAGCGAACAAATCGTCCACCGTGCGCTTAAACAACGTGAGCCATTGCTCAAACAAAGCTTCCGAAAGCGGAAAACGCTGGTGTAACTCCAGGTGGGGCTGCATGGGATTTCCTTTGTAGGTCCGGGCGCCAAACAGGGTGTTTTCCCAGAAGTTGTACATTTTGGGTAAATGGGTTTCCCAGTTCACCTGCGCCACGGTGTCAAACACATGTCCCAGCTCCGGATGCTGCCGGATGCGCTGGTAAAACGTGTCCACCAGCCGTTGAATGTCGGTGCGGTTTTGAATGTCTGTTGCCATAGCCTCACAAAATATTTCAGGGGGTAAAAATAGTAAGCAATCCCTTAAAAACCTAAAGTAAAAATTCAACAGGCGGGATTGCGGGGATGAGGTGTGCTAAACGTTTCCTAAGAATCAACCACATAATTCAAGCGGCAAAATATGAATAAAAATTAGCGGAATAGTAGAAGAATTTAACGCCGGAATTCATGTATTATTCAAATAAAACCGAGGGTTCCATGAAAACGACCAGACGTTCATTTTTAAGCCTGATGGGACTGGCCGGTGTGGGGATGGCCGTGGCGCCGGCCCTGGGAACCGGAAAAAGTCCCCAGCCACCTCATTTAATTAAACCACCCCGTCTCCAGCCGGGCGATACGGTAGGCCTGGTTACGCCCGCTTCAGCACCGTTTAATGTGCACCAGACGCTCATCGAAGCCAGAGAAAAAATGCACAATCTGGGTTTTAAAACCAAAGTTGGAAAACACGTCGGGGAAAAATGGGGGTTTCTGGCCGGTTCGGATATGCACCGGGTGGAAGATTTGCACGCCATGTTCAGGGACCCGGAGGTGAAAGCCATTATCGCCATTCGGGGCGGGTACGGTTCGGCGCGGCTGTTGCCCCTGCTGGACCTGGAACTCATCCGAAATCATCCCAAAATTCTGGTTGGTTACAGCGATATTACCGCGCTGGCGGTGGGGATTCATCGCCTCACGGGGCTGGTTACCTTTCATGGGCCGGTGGCGGTTTCCACATTTACGGATTACACCCGCAAGTATTTTCTGGAAACGCTGGGGAATCCCCAGCCCATCGGCGAAATTGAAGACCCGCCGTATGAGCACAATTTGCAAACATCGAATCGGGTGTGGACGATTCGCGGCGGCAAGGCCCGGGGGCGATTGATTGGGGGAAATTTAACCCTGTTAACCGCAACTCTGGGAACGCCGTATGAAATTCAGACCCGGGGCCGGATTTTGTTTATTGAAGAAGTGGGGGAGGAGCCGTATGATGTGGACCGCATGCTGACCCAACTGGCCCATGCCGGAAAATTGCAGGAATGTGCCGGCATTGTATTTGACCGCATGCCCAGTGTACGGCCGGCAACCTTCGACCCGGCATTTGCCACCAATTTAAGTATCGAAGAAGTGATTCTGGACCACGTGGAAAAGCTGGGGATACCGGCCTGTTTTGGCCTTTCGCTGGGCCATGTAAAGCACAAACCCACACTGCCCATGGGGATTCTGGCGGAACTGGATGCGGATAAGGGGCGTCTGTCCCTGCTGGAAGGGGCTGTGGTGTAAGGGGCGCCCATAATTCCGTTTTACATCTTGACTGGCACGGGTTCCCGTGTTAAATTCCGCCGCTTGAAATCGAAAAGGTGAGGAGAAAAAAACGTATGTACGCGATTGTTGAAATTGCCGGAAAACAGTTTCGGGTGGAAAAGGATGCCCAGATTAAAGTGCCCCTGCTTCATCACGAAGTGGGTGAAAAGGTTGAATTTGATAAAGTGCTGTTTGTAAACGATGATTCCGGTGTTAAAGTGGGTGCCCCGGTGGTGGAAGGTGCCAAAGTCAGTGCGGAAGTGCTGGAACATGGTCGGGAAAAGAAAATTATTGTGTTCAAGAAAAAACGGCGCAAAGGGTACCGCAAAAAACAGGGGCATCGTCAGCATTTTACCCGTATTAAAATTGAAAATATAAGCGTTGGATAAAGGAGGACGTTATGGCACATAAGAAAGGTCAGGGGAGTTCCCGGAACGGCCGCGACAGTCAATCCAAGCGGCTGGGGGTTAAGGCATTTGGTGGCGAATTTGTTACCGCCGGTTCCATTATTGTCCGTCAGCGGGGGACCAAATTTCACCCCGGGAATAATGTAGGCCGAGGTGGGGATGATACCCTCTTCGCCTTAATTGACGGATTTGTGAAATTCGAACGGAAAGACAAAAAACGGCTGAAAGTTAGCGTTTATCCTGCCAATTAAGTGTCGTTTTCAAATGATGTAGCATTTAAGCCGCTGTTTGACCAGCGGCTTTTTTTGTGCACTTCCCGAAAAACCAAGACCTGCGGGATTCCGATTCCCTCAAATCCCTGAACACCTCCTCAAATAAGGGGCATCAATGGCCAAGCAAATAATGCACCGGGTGGAGGAAAATCCCCACCCGGTGCCAATACCCACAATGGGTTTTGTTATTTCATCAGTACCATTTTAACCGTACGCTGATACTTGGGAGTGCGGAAATTCAGAAAGTAAATTCCACCCGGTAAAGGAACGCCTGTAGCTGTTTGACCTGTCCACTGCATTTCATACACGCCGGGTAACAGATTGCCGGAAAAAAGGGTGTTAACCTGTTGACCACTGGCGTTGAAGATGGTTAATGTAACCGGGACCGCATTCATTTCACCTGGTTCAGCACCGACTTCAAATTTAATGGTGGTGGAGGGGTTAAACGGGTTGGGGTAATTGGGGTGTAAATAAAATTGAGTAGGAACGGCATTTCCCACAGTGGTGATGGAAACACTGGAAGCTGTTGGGGTGGCATGAATGGGCCCATGTTCCGTCCGCCGCCCGTTGCCGCTCACATCAATCAGTTTGTAATAATAGGTCACCTCATTTCGCACCAGATGATCCACATACTGATATTGGGTGCGCGTATTGCTGTTGAATTGCCCCTGCAAGTCGGGATTGTAGCGGTAACTGCTGAGCAGTGTGTATTGTCCGTCTGGGGATTCGCTGCGCCAGATTTCAAATCCTACATTATTGACTTCAGATTCTGTCACCCATTCCAGCGTTACCTGTTTGTTACCGCCAATGGCCCGAAAAAGGGACAGGGAAACCGGTAGGGCGTTGTCCCCCAAAATATTTCCGGGGGAGCCCACATCCCCGCCACTCCACACACCGGAGGCAACGGAAGTCCGGGCACCGTCTACACCATCTACTGAAAGCGCCCAATTGGCGCCATCGTTATTGCTGGTGGCATTCATCTGGTCTTTGGGTATGTTCAAATAAATGGAGGATTGGTTGTTGTCAGCAGGCCATGGGGAAGCGTCATCGTAATTCACTTCATCTACCAGATTTCCGTTATTATCCCGCAGTTGAATGATTTCATCTGAGGATGAAGGAGAATTGCTCATATTAAACATGGTCTGGCCATCATCCTTTAAGGAAATGATTAAATAACCACTGCCCCAGGCCCCTTCAAAATCCGCCTGTGTCCCGCCACAAATGACCGCGATGCCGTACGGCGGAAGTGTGACATCGGGTAATGTGTTGGGGCCATCGCTGTCTTCATCATCAATCGTCCAGCCGTTCAAATTAATGGTATTGGGGGTGGTGTTGGCAATCTCAATGTACTGGGTCTGTGTAGTGGTTTCGCTGGATTGAGGATCATACATAATCTCCGTAATAATAACCTCGCCGGATTCCTGCGCCCTGGACTGAGACACCATAAAAAGGGGAAAGCATAGTGTAATGACGGTTAAAAAATGAAATAAACGGTACATAACCCTTCCTCCTTTGGTTTTGGGTGAATGAACCTGACAATACACATGAATGTGCAAGAGCATTCCCAAATACGATGATGAAATTGGCCTCCCTCCTGAGGGTGAAAGAGACAATCCCTTGCGGCAGGAAAACGCTTGTTTACATCCTGATGGATGTGCGTTTAAAAATGTGTTCTGTTGTTTTTACCTTACGCGTGAGTTGCAAGAGTATACAAAAAAGGGAGAATTTTGTCAATAGGTGAAGGGGGAAAAATGAAGTTTTTGCGGGAAATAGATATGATGGTCCCTGAGCGGGAAATTTGGGCAGGGCGGGAACGCCTCACCCTGCTACACCATTACTGGGGATTTTTTATGATTTCTTCCACCCGATCCCAATACTCCTTGCGGATACGCTCCCATTCCATTTTAAACCAGGGGGTAAACCGTTCAGGATGGGCGGTCATTTCGGATTCCAATTCTTCGGGAGAAACCCACCGCCAGGCTGCAATCTCATTGGGATTGACGGCTACTTCTCCATCGTAATGCCCAATGTACACATAACACAGTTCGTTTTCAGAACCCCGGCCTTCAAAAGTGGCATGGTATTGAAATTTGTACAAGTAGCTCAGGGGCACGTCAAAGCCCAATTCTTCCTGCAGGCGCCGGTGGATGGCTTCCTCCATGGTTTCCCCTTTCCGGGGATGGCTGCAGCAACTGTTGGACCAGAACATTGGCCAGAGCCACTTCTGGTCACTGCGCTGCTGCAATAACAATTGGCCGCGGGAGTTAAAAATAAAAATGGAAAAGGCGCGATGCAGTTTGCCTTCTCCCACGTGGCAACTGGCCTTATCCAGATATCCCACCACCTCATCGTTTTCGTTGACCAGAATTAAGGGTTCGTCATCAAAAGAGACCTGTTTGGCTGTCATGATTGGGTTTCTCCTTCTGCACCAATTTGAGTGACCATGGCTTTGTAGCCGGCGCGCCGCATGGCTTCTGCGACCTCTTCCGCATTTTCCGGGCACAGGGCAATCATGGCACCGCCACCCCCACCGCCGGTGAGTTTGGCACCCAATGCTCCATTATTGCGGGCAATTTCAATTAATTCCTCCAGTTCCCAGCTGGATACCCGAAGGGCGTTCAGCAGTCCCTGGTTTACATTCATCAATTCGCCCAATTTTTCCAGGTCGTAGGCTTCCACTGCTTTGGCGGCTTCCAGCACCAGCTCATCAATTTGTTTGAAAATGGAATCGTACAGGGGTTTGTTTTTTTCCCAAGCCTCCCGCACGCGGGCGACCATCTTGGCCGTTAAACTTTCCACTCCGGACAATCCGATGACGATGGGAATGGGTTTGGGTACTTTAATTTCCTGCATTTCCGGGGGATTGCCTTTGCGGAACAGAATGAATTTGCCGTAGGTCGCCATGGTGTTGTCAATTCCGGAAGGGGTGCCGTGAA
>WGBF01000013.1 GCA_015494485.1 bacterium
ACTCCACATCCGAACGGCGGATGCTGCTCATGGCGCCCAGAATTTGTTCGTAACTTAACGACGGGGCATTGAAAATAACCTGCCGGATGCGATGAATGCGAATAACCTCCCCCAGGCGCTCCAGCTGTCCCAACACCGGGATGTTCTCCTGTTCAAACACTTCGCCGCTGTCGTTTAACGTCACCACACCCCGCAATTCGTAACTTACATCCCGCAAGCTGCGGATCTTTTTAAACAACGCCAGGGTCTCCGGGCCATCGCCCACAAGCACCGTGGGTTTCACAAACAAATCGCGCCCCCAGGCAGCCGTATCGCCCCGGTAAAAACGTCGCAACAATGCCCGCCACCCCAGCATCACCACCGGCGAAAGAACAGCCGCAAACAGCACCACCATGCGGGAAAAGGCAAATTGTTTGAAGAAAAAGGTCAGTGCAGCCAGCAGCAAAAAGGTAATGCCATTGGCTTTTAAAATTTCCTGTATGGACAGCCGTTTGTGCGGATACACCTGCAGGTAAAAGGCAACCGCCAGGAAAATGAGGGTGGAAATGCCGTTAATTACCCAGTACTGGCTCCAGAAGTTCTCCCAGTGGAAACCATGCTTTAGCTCCATGCGCACCACAAAACTGACCAGCACAACACCATTCAGCAGTACCACATCCAGCACCAGCGGGAAGTAAATTTCCAGAAAATTTTTAATGTAGATGAAAATCCCCCGAAAAATAATACCCAGCACAATAATCCACCGAAACAAAAACAGGGATTTCTGGGCGTAATATTTTTGAAAAAATTGGTACAGCGCTTTGTTAAAGGTAATTACATAATCCAGATTGTTCTTTTTGGTGCTTTCCCCTTTGTAGTGAATAATCTGGGTGGTGGGCACATAGTAGATTTTAAATCCCTCCAGATTAATGCGATGGCACAGGTCAATGTCTTCACAGTACATAAAGAATCGTTCGTCAAAATGGCCCACGCGGTCCAGCACGGCTTTTTTAATCATCATAAAGGAACCGGAAATGGCCGGAACCGGGTAAGTTTCATTGGGATCCAGATAGGTTAGATTGTATTGCCCAAAAATGCGGCTTCGGGGAAACAGCCGGCTCAGTCCGGTCACCTTCCAGAAGGCAATCATGGGCGTGGGAATAGCATGGCGGCAATCCACCGAAAAGGTGCCATCCGGATTGATAATTTTGCAGGTGGCAGCGCTGGCATCCGGCGTTTTTTCAAAAAAATCCAGTAGTTTTTGAAAGGTGTCCTCCTGCACCACCGTATCGGGGTTAATGAGCACCACGTATTCCCCCCGTACGTGCTGCAACGCCAGATTGTTGGCCTTTGCAAAGCCCAGGTTTTCCGTACTTTCAATTAAGCGAACATCCGGGAAATGCTGACGAATGTACGCCACACTGCCATCTACGGAGGCATTATCCACCACAAAAATCTCATGGGGAATATCCTTGAGCGCCCGTTGCAGGGAATGGAGTGCCTGTGCCAGATACTCCTTCACATTGTAATTCACAATTACAACGGAAATGCGGGGTCGGTTCATGCCCTCCTCCGGCGGTGACGTTCAAACAAAAAAATCCAGGCGCTGCGCAGTAAAATCTGAAAATCCATCCGCAGGGACATATTCTCAATGTAAAAAATATCCGAACGAATGCGGGCTTCCAGTGCTTTCTGCGACTGTTCGTAGCGATAACGCATCTGCCCCAGACCGGTAATACCGGGCCGCACAAACAGCCGGCGGTACACAAAGGGTATCTGTTCTTCCAGATCCCGGTACCATTCCGGTGCTTCCGGGCGGGGTCCCACCCAGCTCATTTCTCCCCGCAGGACGTTGACAAGCTGGGGCATTTTGTACAGGCGGGTTCGCCACAACCAGCCCTGAACGCGGTGCCCCTTCCCTTCCAGTTGCGGACGGGTACAGAGATTTTTTACAGATGATAAATGGAGGTAGTGCATGGGGAAAATCACACCAAATTTGCCCAATACCGGACAGGCCGTCAGCACCGGCATACGCCGCACCATCTGCACCAGCGCCCACCCGCCAATAAATGGCGCCATGGCCACAATCCCCGCGGCGGAGAGGATCACATCCACCGTCCGCTTAATGAGCCATTGCCACTGGACCATCGGACGGGGAAGTAATGTAATGAGGGCATAACTGCCGGTGGTTCGGCTTCCTCCGGAAAACAAATGGGCCATTCCCGGAAAGGTGCGGATGGCAACATTCAGACGGTCGCACACGGCAATGGCTTTCATCCATTCCGCACCAAATTGGGGGGGCAAATCCACAATGGCTTCC
>WGBF01000014.1 GCA_015494485.1 bacterium
CGAAAAAGAGAGGGGCAAATATTGATTGTTCCAAAAAAACGGTTCAGAAACGCTTGATAAAAGGAAACACGTGAAGACGGCAAAAATTAAAAAAATGCTTCTAGAGCTTTGGGGTGGTTTGGTGCTGTTGGGCATTATCGGGACCGGAATGGCACAAAACACCCCGGCCAACGGGCGTTCGGCTGCCTACGTTCCGATAAAAGATATAACCGTTCGCTGGCAGGGAACCGCACTTCCCGATAGCACGCGCTTTACTAATCAGGTAAAACGCTTCATCGGCCAGCCGCTTTCGTCAGCGGTTCTAAAGCAGATTCGCGCCAGCACTGCGGAATTTTTGCGGCAACGGGCGTATTACTTTCCCCGCCTGGAGGTGTCAAAGGATTCTTCCCGTGCCGGATACCTGATGCTGTTGGTTGACCCCGGTGCGTTAATGGTGCTGGATACGGTGCAAATCCATTGGCAACCGGATTCCCTGAAGCACCAGCTTTCTCCGGAGGTACTTCAATCGTTTTTTCATCGACCCTATTTGCCCGACACACCGCAACGCCTTCAGGAAATGCTTGAAAACCAGTTCAGCAATATCGGCTACCCGTTGGCCACTGTGGTACAGGATGAGGTGACGGTGCAGGAGGGAAATCCCATTAAACTGCGACTGACATTGCGTGTTCTTGCCGGTCCCCGGGTAGTGCTGCGGGATTTTTTGTTTGAAGGAAAGTCACCGGCTGAAAAACGATATTTGCAGCGGTTGATTGGATTTAAAGCGGGGGAACTTTATCAAACCGACCGAATAACCAAATACCGGCTTCGGTTGTCCCGATTGCCCTTTGTGGAGACGGTGGGGCGTATCCACCTGGTGCGGGATTCCCTGAAGCATTTTTATCTGGTAACCCGCATTAAAGAAAAACCCGCTACGGCATTCGATGGTGTGGTGGGGTACGTTCCACCGCGGCAGGGACAGGACGAAAAGGGATATATGGTGGGAAACGTGACCATCGGAGTGCGTAATCTGTTGGGACCGGGACGGGAGCTGCAATTGTTCTGGCGTAAACCCGACCCTCTTTCGGAGAATTTTCATCTGGCATACCGGGAGTCGTTTGTGCTGGGGTTTCCCTTGCATCTTGTGGGAGGATTAAATCGTCAGGTGCGGGATACCACCTACATTGAATGGCAATACACCGCGCAGGCGGAAATTCCCATAACCGAAGATACCCGTCTTACCGCCAGCGTGACTTCCCGGTCTGTATTTCCCGACACGCTGGCCAGCCGCCAGCTTCGCCTACCCCGTACGGAAAGTATTCGGTCTGCCCTCACCGTACACGTGGACCAGCGGAATTCCTTTAGCAATCCCACCCGGGGATTTACATTTCAGGTGCAATTTTCCCTGGAACGGCAGCGCAATTTGGGGCCCGCATATTTGCTGGCGGAAGATTCTCTGGTGCAACAGGTAACCCTGCAACGCATTACCGGGCGCCTGGCATTTTATGTGCCGGTACGGAAAAACCACGTCCTGAGCAATGCCCTTCAGGTTCAATGGGTTAGCAGTTCCGGTAAACGCCTCTTCCGCCCGGATTTGTTTTATTTTGGGGGTAGCCGAACAATCCGCGGCTACCGGGAAGACCAATTTGTTAGTGACCGATTGGTGTGGGTGAATACCGAATATCGGGTGATTACCGGTCCTCTGTCCCGTATTTTTGCCTTTGTGGATAACGGGGCGTATTACCAGACAAACACCGGAAAACGCTGGCGGTTTTTGCTGGGGTATGGCCTGGGAGCCCGTTTTCGGGGGCCCTTGGGCGTTATGCAGGTGGAGCTGGCGCTTGCCCGGGGAGAGCCCTTCCGCGAAGCCAAAATTCACTTCCGGCTGATTAACGAATTTTGATGTTGTACTCCCGGGAAATGCCGTGCGGCTTAACCGTTTGGGAAATGGACAGGCTTTTGCAATTTGCGGGAAACATCCTTAAGTTTATAAAAATCAAGAATCGGAAAGGAATAAAATGGAGAAGAAAGTACGGTTTTCCATTATTTATTACATTCTTGTCTTATTATTGCTGTTCGGTTTACAATACTGGTTTGTCTCCAAAGAAATACCGGAAATTCCTTACAAAGATTTTAAGGAATATGTGAAATTAGGGGCGGTAAAAGAAGTTGCCATTGGGGAAACCAAAATTGTGGGGCAACTAAAGCCCCTTACCGCTATTACGTCTCAGGTAGCGGACACTTCATTACCGGCATTTCAACGCCTGAAGAAGCTGTACCCGCCGAAATATCAGGACAAGCCCTTAACGTTCAAAGTTGTTCCCTTGAAAGACGACCAGCTTTTAGCCCTTCTGGATGCGCATGGGGTGGAGTACCGCGGCGTTGTGGAAAGCCGATGGTTTGAAACCATCTTACTGTACTGGGTGGCACCGTTTGTTATTCTGTTTTTGATCTGGGGTTACCTCATTCGGCGAATGGGCACCGGTTCCAATGTGATGACGTTTGGGAAGAGCCGGGCTAAAATTTATGCTGAGGATGTACGGAACAAAATAACATTTAAGGATGTGGCCGGCATTGATGAAGCCGTGGA
>WGBF01000015.1 GCA_015494485.1 bacterium
GGATTGCCGGATTGGCTCAACCGTGTGCTGACCCATCATTACACGCCAAAAGAAATGATGTGGGTTGCTATCGTGGGTTTTCTGGTGGGCATTGGGTGCGGCCTGGTGGTAAAACGACGCTTCCGGGGGAAGAAGCGCTGATAAAATTCGCTATCCAGTTCCACCTGATGCAGGAAAAATAAAAACCACAGAGGCCCTGCCGGTTCAGGAAAATAGAATTCTGCATCCGGCAGGGCCTCACCAATTTAATTTATTTTTTCTGGCAATCGATGCAAACCGCTTTGCCATTTTTTATCCGACCGTATTCTTCAACCACCATTTCGCCGCAGCTTTCGCACACAAAGCTGTTGAAGCTGTGCGGTGGTTCCTGATAGTCATATTCAAACACTTCGCTAATATCCAGTATCATCTCATCCGGAGCGGACATCACCTTTTGTACCAGGGGCTCCACCACCTCATCCGGTACCTGGGTTGGGGGAACGCCTTTTTCACGATAATCTTTAAAAAACGAGGTGTTTTTATTGGCCAGCATGGCTTCGGCCTTAGGGGTTACCCGTACGGCCCGGCCGGTTTTTTTATCGATTAAGGTTAAGGCCCATTTTCCCTTATGCGTTTTCTTAATATTTCCCTTTCCAAACGTGCATCCGGTAATCACCTGAATCCCGTCGGCGTAACAGGTTGCGCAATGGTCTTCACCCAGATCCACCAGCGCCACCAGGGCACTGTCTCCGGTTCGTTCCACACCCAGCGCATTGAGTGCCGCAGCTCCGGCACGCAGTCCCATTGGCATTGCAGGGCACTTGTGCCCGTGAAATTTCTGTCCGAATTCCAGCCAATCACTTGCTTGAATCATTCTGCTTCTCCTTGTTTTGTTCATTGAAAAATAATTGCAGTTGAATTGTGAATTGAGAATTCCATTGGGTTTCCACCTTTTGAAAGCGGGTGTCCACCATAAGCTTGGCATTGTCCTGATGAAACCGATAGTTGTAACCCAAGATAAACCAGGGATTATCGCTGGTTGACGCAATCGCGTCCCGGTATTTTTCCACAGAGAGGCTCCATTGGTGTACAGGGGAGAGGTTCACGCTGGCCAGGAGATAGTATCCTTCTGCAGTGGTGTGGGAAAGCCGGGCCTGGATGTATTCACCCTGAAACTGCAAAGCACGGTAGCGTAAAAGCCCGTCCACCCCATAGCGAAAATCCCGGCCTGTAACGGGTGTTGTGCTTCCCACAATTTTTTTAAAGTACATCCCGGAGACATTGCGGTAGGCAAGGGAAGCGCCCAGTTGCAACTGGAACAACCTTCGGTTAATAATATGCCAGATATGGCATTGGGTATAGAGGAACTGCCCGTCGCCATTGCCTGCCCGGTTTCCGCCTTCGCCGTTGAAAATACCGCCGTAAAGGTCCCACCGGTTGCGGAAAATCCGGAGATGAAATTGCAGGCCAATATCCCGTGCTCCGGTTTCTGCGGCAGGGATTAAGGCATTTACCACCTGGGCCCGTTCTATTAAGGGAATTTTGTAATCCGGTTGGTACCGCTGCAAACTAAAGGCGGGAACCATTTGCCCCACACGGAGGCTAACCTTCCGCCAGTGAAATTCGCCGTACACATCCTGTAACACGAAGGCGCCCTTTTGTTGCCAGCGGAAAATCGCCTGAACTTTGTACGTCCATTTTTGGGACTCCGGAACCCCACCGTTTATCCAGATTTTTGCCCGACGGATGGAAAACCCATGGGCACCGGTGAAATCATTTTCGTACCTGCCCTGAAGATAGCCATGCCACCGGGTGCTCTGTTGTGCAAATAGTGGTGTTTCTTGCAGAAAGAATAGCATTCCCAATAGAAGCAGAAAAACACGTTTCATAGGACCCCCACCACTAATTTGATGGCGATTGCGAAAAGAACCAGTGCGTACAGCTGTTTCACCCATTTGGGCTTGGCGCGGGTGGACATAAAGTTGCCGCCTAGCTGGGACCCCAGAATCACCGCGATTACCACGATGATAGTTAACGTCCAGTTGAAATGCCCTTCCGCCACGTGACCCAGATAGCCGGAAAAGGAGGAAAAGGTGACCACAAATGCCGTGGTGGCAGCGGCTTCTTTGGTGCGGTAGCCCATCCACATTAAAATGGGAGCAATGATAAAACCACCCCCCAGTCCCAGCATACCGCCCATAAAGCCGGCAAACGCCCCCACACTTCCGCCAATGATGGAGCGTTTTTTCAGGGACATCATGGTTTCCGGTTCCGGCTGGCGGGAAAAAATGGTCATTCGTACCGCAGCCAGCAAAACAGCTCCGGCAAACAAAATTAAAAGCGTGCGCACAGGGACAAACTGGGCCGTATAGGCCCCAATGGGGGCAAAAATAAAGGCCGCCCCTGCCATGGCCATTCCGCCTTTCCAGTCCACCAGTTTGCGGCGGGCATAGGGGATTAATGCCAGTAATGTATTGAGTCCGTTGAGTAACAGGCCCAGGGGAATGGCTACTTCTTTTACCGGAAAACCGGCCCACTTGAGGACCGGCACATACACCATTCCGCCGCCAAGACCCAACATGGCAAATAAGAACGACGCCAGAAAAATGATTACAGCAACCAGAAAATACAGCATACGAATATCCTTTCTCTGTTCAGTTTGCGATTGTGGTCACGGATTACCGTATTAGTAAAACCGGCCGTTGGCTTTTGCGTGCCACTTTTTCGGCCACGCTGCCCAACAACAATTCCTCGGCCAGATTGTGTCCCCGATGCCCCAGGACAATCAGGGAAACCACTTCCCGGTCTGCTACTTCCAGTATTTTGGAGAAGGGGATTCCTTCTTCAAGCAGGAGTTTGGTGGTTATCCCGGCGGCATGGAAGGTCTCCGCCAATGCCTTCAATTTCTGCTTGCCGGTTCGGTGGCATTCTGCAATCACCTGTTCCTCGGTGACCGCTTCTTCGGTTATTTCTTCCGTAAATTTGATGATGTGTTCATCAATGACATGGAGTAAAACAACCTCCTTCACACCACATTCTTTCATTTGCAAGATGTATTCCACGCACTTTTCGGCGTGGGGAGAAAAGTCCGTAGGGTATAGAATTTTTTCAATCATAATTTTTGGCCTTTCCCTTTCAGGTTAAATGCGTTTCGTCAATCAGAACCAGTTGATTTTCCTTGATTAAGCTGCGGAGCGCTTCCAGATATGCCTGAATATCTTCCTGCTGCGTGGAGGTAACCTCAAACCGCATGTATCCCGGTGCTTCGCGGAAGGTGTCCTGTAGGGTAGGAACCTCCATGGTTACATTCACGATGTCAATCGGTTTGTTGGCGATAAATTCCTTCAATTGCATTAAAAATCGTTTTTCTCCAAATCCACCAGCCACTTCAAACCTTGCGCGGGTTATGGCTTTTGCAACTTGTTGCTCAGCGTTTTCCCGGGATTGGGCAAGATTCATCTTTTCCTTTTTGACCCGTGCTTCCTCGTGAACCAGTTTGAAAATTTTGTATTCACGTTCCAGTTTCCAGATCATCTCCCGATTGGGAAACGAAATGGCCTGCGTTGGACACACCATCGCGCAGGTAGAACAACCCACCATGCAGTTGTACGGACGAACCACCCGTGCTTTATGATGCTTATCCGGTGTGATTTCGTACACCTCCCGGCCGCAGGTTACAAAGCACAACTCGCAACCAATGCATTTCTCTGGATCGACGGTGGGATACCATGGAATCTCCTTACGGGGAATTCCATGCCATTGTTGGTTGCTTAAATCCCTGGCCATGTTGCACCTCACTTCTTTAAGGTGATGTTGGGAATGTACACCACCGATTCTTCCTTCTGTGCTCCTGCACAGGGGATACAGATTTTAATTCCGGCGCGGATCCGCAAATACCGTTCAAACACGTATTCTCCACAGACTTCGCATTTGTCTTTGTTGAACGAACCGGGTACGGGGGTAAATTGAAAATACGCTAAAGGTTGAACCTTAAAGAGGTCTGTTTCGCTGGCAGTTAAGACGATGCGAATGACATCTTCCGAGACCTCCAGCGGAATTTCCGAGGGTTCCACGCCTTTGCGGCGGTATTGAAAGAATTCATGAGGGGCAATTTTATCCACAAATTCATTTCGCAGGGCAATCCGTACGGCGCCCTTTCCCGGCCAGTAAAATGTGGCTGCCACTTTTCCGTAAAACAATTTGTGCATTTGCCCTTTCCCAAATGTTGCAGCTGTGGCTGCCTGAATGCCGTCCTGCATACAGCCCTGAGGATGCCCAACGCCCATTTCCGAAAAGACAAAAAGTTCATGATTTCGGGCTTTCCCGACGCCCAGGTGTTGTAAGGCCAACGTTCCCATACGATAGCCGATGGGCATAAAGGGGCATTTGTGACCGTGAAATTCATAGGCCCATTCCGGAATAGTAAACATGGCAATTCCTCCTAAGTAATCATTTACTTACTAATTGGACAAAAAAATTAATCCCTTTTTAAAACCTTAATGAGCAATGAAAACATCTTGCGGCAAAAATTCTCCGTATTAACGCCTTCTGGATCCAATACCATTTCGATGCTGAGAGTAATGGGGATTCCCATGTACAGCAATGCCACATTTTCCGCGCTGAGCTCCGGGTCCCAGATCCCTTCAACGATGCCATCCTGAATGATTTTGGACACCAGCTGTTTCTGCTGCAGTAAAATGTCCCGGAGTTGTTTTTTAAGGTGTTGATCGTTCAAATACGCTGCTTCTGAAAATAAAAAAATGGTAATTCCCCGATTTTGGAGTAAATAGGTCACATGTGTACACAAAAACTGAAACAATTTATCGGCTGGGGGGAGGTTTCTCAATGTGACGGCTTTTAATGCCGTCAACAAATCTTTTTTTACATCTGCAATAATGGCCTCAATCATGGCCAGTTTGGAAGGGAAGTGCCGGAAGAGTGCGCCTTCGCTTACGCCCACGCGTCGGGCTACGTTACGGGTGGAGAGGGCATGCAATCCCTCACTGGCAATG
>WGBF01000016.1 GCA_015494485.1 bacterium
GTATCTCGTGTATAAAGAAAACGTAATAAAATTTGTTATGGCGAGAAATAAACGAATAGAAAATTATCTCAAACAAAAAGAAAACGAAAATAGTGTCAATGTTACATAATAGTGTATGTATACTAATTATTCGCTTTCCCTCTTAGTGGCATGATTGCAGTTGATTCAATTGATTCCCTTCGATATTTCCCGGATGTTTTTATGCAGATTTGTTTGCCGTAATGTTAGCTCTGCCCCCTGCCAATAAACACCAGCCGAATTTCTGCTTTTTGCCTGTAACAACCACATCATCCCAAATCCATTTTCAAAAGCAACTGGTTTAGGCTTTTTAGTTTCCCCCGGCGACCAATCTTTTCCCACCTTTTATTTCCTGGATTTGTTTTTTAAATTAAGCGTCCCTTTTTTCCGTTAATAAGGGAGCGGAAGTATTCAAAACATGAAGTGATAAAAACTCTGGAGATACAGGATGAACTATGACGTTATTGTAATCGGTTCCGGTCCGGGTGGATATGTTGCCGCTATTCGGGCCTCCCAACTGGGATTAAAAACGGCAATTGTGGAACGCGCAGAATTGGGCGGTATTTGTTTGAACTGGGGATGTATTCCCACCAAAGCCCTGTTGCGCAGTGCGGAAGTATTTAATCTGATTAAGGAATCCAAAAATTTTGGCATTACGGTAGATGGGTATTCCCCGGATTTCCCGGCGGTGATTAAACGAAGCCGTCAGGTGGCCAACCGCCTTTCCAAAGGGGTAGCGTTTTTGATGCGGAAGAACAAAATCGATACTCTGTTTGGTACCGGGCGTATCGTGGATAAAAATACCGTGGAAGTGGAGGATGCGGACGGGAAAAAACAGCAGCACACCACCAAATTTATTCTCATTGCCACGGGTGCCCGAGCCCGGCAAATCCCCGGTCTGGAAACGGACGGCAAGCGGGTGTTGAGTTACCGGGATGCGCTGGTGCTGGACAAAATGCCCAAATCCATGGTCATCATTGGCGCCGGTGCCATTGGGGTGGAATTTGCCTATTTTTACAATTCCTTTGGGGTGGATGTCACCCTGGTGGAAATGATGCCCCACATTTTGCCGGTGGAAGATGAAGAAGTGGCCCGGGAGCTGGAAAAGTCCTTTAAAAAACAGGGCATTACGGTGCGGACCAGTACCAAAGTAGAAAAACTCACCCGTCAGAAAACCGGAGTGAAGTTAACCGTTTCTGCCGATGGCAAGGAGGAGACGTTGAAGGCCGATTACGCCCTGGTGGCCATTGGCGTCCAGGCCAATGTGGAAAACATCGGGTTGGAAACGGTGGGCGTGACGGTAGAGAAAGGCTGGATTAAAGTCAATCAATTTTACCAGACCAACGTCCCCAATATTTACGCCATCGGCGATGTGATTGGGGCCCCCTGGCTGGCCCATGTGGCTTCCAAGGAAGGGATTCTGGCGGTGGAACACATGGCGGGCAAGGAAGTGCATCCCCTGGATTACGGCAACATTCCCGGCTGTACCTACTGCATTCCCCAGGTGGCTTCCGTTGGCATGACCGAAAAAGCTGCCCGGGAAGCCGGATACGACATCAAAGTGGGCAAATTCCCCATTCGGGCCAACGGCAAAGCCCTTGGACTGGGTGAGACGGAAGGGTTCATCAAAATTATTTACGATGCAAAATACGGGGAACTGCTGGGGTGCCACATTATCGGGCCGGAGGCCACGGAATTGATTGCGGAGGTAACCCATGCCCGGGCCGTGGAATCCACTTATCTGGAAGTGCTGCACACCGTGCATCC
Organism: bacterium; assembly: GCA_015494485.1. Taxonomy (GTDB): domain Bacteria; phylum Calditrichota; class Calditrichia; order RBG-13-44-9; family J042; genus WGBF01. The sequence goes on from WGBF01000016.1 coordinate 1,786, forward strand.
GCATCCTACGCTGAGCGAAATTGTGGCGGAGGCCACGCACGCGGCCATCGGAGAACCCATTCATATTTAACGGCGAGGGAACCATGACCCAGCAGCCCAATACATTATGGGTGGTGGACCTGGGGCAGCAGCCATACCGCCCGGTGTGGGAATTTCAGAAAAAACTGAACGCGTTGCGCCAGGCAGACCGCATCCCTGATACGTTGATTCTGGTGGAACACCACCCGGTGTACACCATTGGCAAAAATGGCAGCGATTTGCACGTGGTGGCAACGGATACCTTTTTAAAAGAGCGCGGCATTGAGGTAGTGCACGTGGACCGCGGTGGCGATGTTACCTACCACGGCCCCGGTCAACTGGTGGGCTATCCCATATTTAATTTGCATTATCATCGGGAAAGCGTATCCTGGTTCATGCGCCAGCTGGAAGAGGTGTTCATCCGCCTGCTGGGGGAATTGGGAATTCCGGCCCGGCGGGAAGAAGGATACACCGGGGTGTGGGTTGGCGACGACAAAATTGTCGCCCTGGGGGTGCGCATTCGCAAATGGGTAACCATGCACGGGTTTGCCTTTAACGTCCACACGGATTTAAGTTTTTACGACGGCATTATTCCCTGCGGCATTTTTCATAAAGGCGTTACCTCCCTGCATTTGTTGCTGGAGAATGCACCCACGCTGGAAGCCATTAAACCGGATGTGGTGGCCCAATTCCGGGACATATTCGGATTTCATGAAGTTCAAACCGTACAGCTGGAACATGTTGCGGTAACGGAAATTTTTGGCGTTCCGTTAAATGATGTTGAAAATGTGATGGAGTAATACGAAAAAGAGGAGATACCATACATGAAAGTTGATGTTTTAATGCCACGTTTGGGGGAAAGTGTTACGGAAGGAACCATTGTAAAGTGGTGGAAGAAACCCGGTGAGTTTGTGAAGAAGGACGAAACGTTACTGGAGGTTTCCACCGATAAAGTGGATACGGAAATTCCCAGCCCCTTTGAAGGGACGCTGGTGGAAATTCTGGCTAACGAGGGCGAAACGGTTCAGGTGGACAGCGTCATTGCCCGCATTGAAACGGAAGGGGCTGCAGCTGCAGCGGAAGCCCCGGCGGAAACCCCCCAGCCGCAGGCCGCACCGGAACCGCAGCCGGAACAACCGGCACAGGCTCCCGCTGCACCGGCTACTCA
>WGBF01000017.1 GCA_015494485.1 bacterium
ATTTTAAGTATGTCAAACCCCATCTGGTCACGTCCGTCCCGCGATTGTTTGAAAAGATTTACTCCCGGGTCCTTCAGGGGGTGGAAGAAGCGGGCTGGCTGAAAAAAATACTGTTTCGGCAGGCATTGAATGTGGGAAAACGCATCTCCGTTTGCCTTGAGCAGAAAAAAACGGTTCCCCTGAGGTTGCGGCTTCTCCAGCGGCTATTTTATCCCTTAGTGTACAAAAAATTCCAGGCGGCATTTGGGGGTGAAATGGTGTTGTTTGTGTCTGGCGGGGCGCCTTTAAATCCGGAGATTGCCCGGTTCTTTCATGCGATGGGGGTGTTGATTCTGGAAGGGTGGGGGGCTACAGAAGCCACAGCCCCGGCCACCCTGAATCAGCCCGGGGATTTTCGCTTTGGCAGCGTGGGTAAACCCCTGCCCAATGTGACGGTGAAATTAGCCGAAGACGGGGAATTGTTGATTAAAGGCGACAATATCTTTAAGGGATACTGGAATTTACCGGAAGAGACCGCCAATGCTTTTACTGAGGATGGCTTTTACCGGACCGGTGATATTGGCAAAATTGACGACGATGGTTTTGTGTACATCGTGGACCGGAAAAAGGAGCTCATTATTACCGCCGGGGGTAAAAACATTCCGCCAGCCCCCATTGAACAACTGCTGGAACAATCCACACTCATTGAGCAGGCATTTGTTCATGGGGATCGCCGAAAATTTGTTTCTGCCCTGTTGGTATTGAATCGGGAAGAATTGCACCGTATTGCATCCCGACAGGACATCCCCCCACTGGACAACATTTTATTAAAACATCCGCTCATCCGGGAATACGTTCAGGCAGAAGTGGATGCCGTAAACCTTCGGTTGCCACGGTTTATGCAAATTAAAAAATTTCGTATACTGCTGGAGCCGTTCAGTATTGAAAGCGGCGAATTAACACCCACCTTAAAAAAGAAGCGAAAGGTCATCGAAGAAAAATACCGGGACCTGCTGGACTCCATGTATGAGGAATAAAAAACAGGCGGTGGAAAATGCCTCACCGCCTGTTCGCCAATTCATGTTTTAAAAGAATTATTTCATCAGCGTCATTTGTCGCGTCTGTACAAATGGCCCCGCCTGCAGACGATAAATGTACGTACCGCTGGCCACCGGTTGTCCGGCGTCATTCCGCCCGTCCCACTCCACGGAATAAAAGCCTGCCGATTGCACGGCGTGAACCAGTGTTCGGACCCGTTGTCCCTGGATGTTGAAAATTTCCAATCGCACCGGGACTTCCCGCGCCAGTTGATAGCGAATGGTGGTGCTGGGATTAAACGGGTTGGGAAAGTTGGGTGCCAGAGCAAATTCCGCGGGTGCTAAGGAAATGTTCCCTTCGCCGGTTGCATTTCCGGTGTAAATTTGTGACGGTGTGGTTACCTGGACCCCCAGCCGAAATCCGTCAATATCTTTCCAGATGGTGTAGCCAATAACGTGGAGTTCGTACGTTCCCGGTACCGGATTATTAATGCGCACAAATTCCGGCCCGTCCAGCGTGGCCCCCTGGTAATAGGTGCGGCCATCGGGCGCCACGACGATCACATCCAGGTCGTTTGTCGGCCACGTGCTCCAGTCCTGAACCCATGCCAGGGAGGTTTCAAATACCGTTGCCCCTTCGGGTACTTCTACCGTGTATACCTGATTGTCGCCGGGGAAAATACGGTTCACGGTTATCTGTTCTCCCAGCCGATTGCTATTGTGTATTTTTTGAATTTCAAGCTGGGCATCAACCGTTCCGGCATTGGTCCAGTCTCCCAGTACGGTAATTCGCATAACGCCGCGGTCAATATCGTAATTGGTAACCCGAAACGTCACCGGGCCGTTCACAAACGTGGGGGTATGGGCCAGATAATTTCCATTGCCAAATTTTGATGTTTTGGCGGAGTGGATGGCGACGACAATGTCATCCCCAAACAAGGGATTTTGCTGCTCAGACGGGTTGTTGGGCGTTACAGAAAGCACCCGAACCCGGACTTCCACCACATCCGGGTCAATATTCAAATAAAATTCCCGGCGTTCGCCAGGGGCCAATTCCTGGATTGTTGTGGAAAAGTTGTCCTCCTGGATAATTTCCTGATTGGTGGAAAAGTAAATATTGGCAGCCACCAATGGATAATCCGTGCCATTATCCGGAGGATTGGCGGCTCCGGACATTAACGCCTGGTACGCTCCCCAGGCATCCACCAACCCGAAACCCATATCGCCGTAATCGCTGAAGTTACCGTCCAATCCCTCCGCGTTAGCCCCAGTCAAAATAGCGCCTCGAATTTCATCCGGTGTGGCATCGGGTTTGGCCGAAAGCAGCAGGGCTGCAACACCGGCTACCGTAGGGGCAGAGAAGGACGTTCCGCTTACCCAGTTAATGGTTTGGCCATTGGCATGCTGGACATATCGCCATTTACCCGGCGCCACTACCTCCGGATCGTGGCGGCCATCCGGGGTAGGCCCACGGGAACTAAATTCTGCCATAATGTGGTTATCCACCGGGCGATATAATCGACCGCCCTCCGGGCCCAGATAAAAAATGTCATAGACGATCCGTTCATGGGTAGCATCATCGCTGGCGCCCACAGTAATAATATTTTCTGCCAGCCCGGGGTCGCCACCGGTGAGTCCGGAAGGTCCGGCGTTTCCGGCGGATGCCACGACAACAATTCCCACATCGTCCATTTGCTCCACCAGTTGCGCAAAGTAAGGGTCTTCCCCGGCATACAGGGTAGCGCCACCAAAACTCATGTTTAATACCTGAATATTGACCCCCTGCGGGTCTCCCGCATCGTACAGTTGTTTTAATTCAATGGCGCGGTCCATGGCAGCCAGAATAATGCTGGTAGAAGACGTGCCATCGGTGCGGAAGATTTTTAA
>WGBF01000018.1 GCA_015494485.1 bacterium
AAATACTGCAGATACAGGGAAAACGGTGCATTCTGGAATTTCATCCGGATGATGCGTTCGCCGTCCATTACGGATATCCGTTGAATTTGCTGCCCGATAACTTCCAGAAAAACATCTGTGGAATTTTGGCGCCGATGCAGATGAGTATTGGCTAAAAAGTATCCGTACTGGGGATCGGTGGATAGTTGAAGAAAAAACGGTTCTTCACCGGCTTTTTCCAGTTTGAGTACCCATTCATTTTTCACCTGGGTAAAGCTTTCGGTCACGGTGGTGCCTTCAATGCGGTGGCAAAGTTCCTCTACCTGTCGGAGCAATGTAAAATAATGAAAATGCAATGGGTTCGCCCTCGTTCATAGTCAAATTTAACAGGAAAATTACAGCGGGGAAGGGAAAATAAAAAGTGAGATTACACAGCAGCCCGGCTCTTAAATTGCAAATATGCCTGAAAAATGTTTTCCAGGGTTTGTTGAATCTCTTCCGTGGAAAGGTTCTGTGTCCAGTCATCCATTAAATACTTGCGGGGATTGTCCAGCGCAATGCGGATGATGTTTTCCATGGGGATAAGATAATAATCGTACAATTCATTGATTTTGCTGCATTGTACGGCAAAACTGATGGTGGAGTCTTCCTGAATGTTGGTATCTACCACAATTTGTTCCACCTGAACATTCGGATGGCGCAACAGCGATATGGCCAGATGAAGCGTGCCTACCCATTTGCCCACCCGTTCAAAATCCAGGTGCATGTTGGCGATGTGGTTGGTAAAAAACAATCCGGATTGAATATCCAGCTTCATGTCCAGAAAGCGGATGTTGCTTAAAAAGTACACGTACAGATTTTCAATATCCTCCATTGCCCAGCGGTTAATCGGGTAATCCTGGGCATCCAGGCTGCGCCGTTTGCGTTTGGGGAAGGTAATCAGCGGTGCCTGAATATTGTTCTTCTGGATGTGAAATTCGAAACTCCGCAACAACTCCTCAAAAGGAATTTGAAAATCGGAATCGCTGACGGCCAGATTCTTGTACGAAAGAAAAACCGCCATTTGTGTAAACAAATCCACCGGGTAGGTTAAGCCCTCCGGAAATGTGGAATAATAGATGATTTGAACCCGTTCATCCGGCTGGTAATCAAAAATAAGCCGCTTGATGAGTTGAGTGGGGGATAACCGCAGGGCGCTGTAATCGTAGATTTTCACGGCATCAGCGAAACCTTCCGCCGTTAAAAAGGGGGAAGGGTTTTTACCGCACAGTGCTACGGCAGTGGTAAAGCGCTTCTTTGTATGGGCCGGTTGGTTTTGCCACAGCTCAATAAGCTTGCGTAAATCCTGAAAACTATTTGGACTGTTTAAATATTGCCGAATACCTATTAAATTTTCCGCTCGTGTTTTCATGTTGTTCGTAATCGGAAGAAAACGGTAAAGAGATTAGGCCAATTTCGAAAGGTAGCTCCATGAATCCGGACACCTCCTTGAAGCATCGAACCCTTACGTCAGACATCCTGTTGTTAATTACCTCGGCCATCTGGGGATTTGCCTTTGTGGCCCAGCGCGCGGGGATGGCATACATTGGCCCCTTTTTGTTCAATGGTATCCGCTTTTTACTGGGGAGTCTGGCGCTGCTGGGGGTGCTGTTTGGCATGTTCCGGGTAACGCAAAAAGGGCAATCGTTTCGTGCCTATCTGCTGCAGAGGAAGCATGTAACGGCCGGTTTTCTGGCCGGAATTGCATTAACGCTGGGCGCATCGTTCCAGCAAATGGGAATTGTTAGCACAACAGCCGGTAAAGCGGGATTTATTACCGGACTGTACGTGATTCTGGTACCCATACTGGGTATTTTTATGGGCAAACGTTCCTATCCGGAAGCCTGGGTGGGAGCTGTGTTTGCCGTCATTGGCCTGTATTTCCTGACGATTGGGCACCGGTTTTCCATTGCCATGGGGGATGTTCTGGTGCTCATTTCGGCTGTTTTCTGGGCAGCCCATGTTCACATTATTGACCACTACACCTCACGGATGGACAGTTTACCTCTGGCGTTTTTTCAATTTTTCTTCTGCGGGTGGGTCAGTCTGGGATTGGCCATCGTTCTGGAACCGATGGAAGTCCCCGCCATTATGGCGGCCTGGATACCCATTGCGTATGCCGGTCTGCTCTCCACGGCCGTGGCTTACACCCTGCAAGTGGTGGCCCAAAAACAAGCACACCATACCCATGCAGCCATTCTCCTGAGTCTGGAGGCTGTATTTGCCGTTATTGGTGGTATGTGGCTGCTAAACGAAATGTTAACAATCCGGCAATGGTTGGGCATTGCCCTGATGTTTAGCGGGATGCTGTTTTCCCAGTTTCGGTGGTTTTCCCGGAGGAGGACGTCAGTACGCTAAATGGTCTGGAATTCGGATTATTCCGAAATTTGAAGAATAATCTTCAGGGCATTGGGTGCCTGGGCTTTCTGGAACGCCAGTTTCCATTGTTCCAGAGGGAAAATGCCACTGATGAGCGATTCTACCATGACTTCCCGATGTTCCAGCAAACTAATTGCCCGTGGGAAAGGCCCGCAGCGGGAGCCAATGACGTTAAGTTCATCAATAACGATTTGTGCCGGATTGAAGGGATGTTCGCCGTAGTACGTGCTTTTTAATACCAGAAAACCCCGGGGACGAATATATTGCAAGGCAATGTCCAGACCACTGGGATTGCCTGTAGCTTCCACCACCATGTGGAAATATTTCGGGGGAAAATCCAGATTTTCCAGCAAGACCGTGCGAATGCCGTGTTCTTCCATGAGTTTCAATTTATTGCGATGTTTGCCCACTACTGTAAGGTTCTGGGTATGGTGGCGGAGCACCTGGGCAATCAGTTGTGCCAGTTTACCATCCCCCACCAACAATACCCGGTATTCCGGTTGAATGTCAATTTGCTCCAGGATTTCGCAGGCAGCGGCCAGGGGTTCCACAAACACGCCTTCCAGATGGGAGATTTTCGGCGGCAACACGTGGAGGTTGGCAATGGGTAGCGTAACGTATTCCGCCATGGCACCGTTTTTATCCTTAATGCCCAATACCGACCGATTGGGGCAATGGTTTTTCATGCCCTTTAAACAAAACTCGCATTTGCCGCAGGAGATGTTAATTTCGCCTACCACGGTTTTGCCCACTAAATCGGGGTAGGGGCATTTTTCTACCACGCCAACAAATTCATGGCCAATAATGCCCTGAAAATTCATGTAGCCTTTCAGAATCTCGATGTCGGTGTTGCAAATGCCGGCATACAATACACGAATGAGTGCTTCGTGGCGCCCGGGGGTCGGAATGGGAACATCCTGTAAATGCAAATCCCTGCCTTCAAATACCAGTGCTTTCATTCCATTGCCCCCTTATTTTTGGGCAATTTAGAACACCGGAATGCTAAATTCAATAAAATGTGAAAATGGAGGAAGCGTGGCGGGTGAGAATTACCAGAAATATTGTGTGCAGTAAGCACGTTTCGGTTTTTCACGTGTCATCCCGACCGGAGTGAGTCCCGCAATGGCGGGACGAGCGGAGTGGAGGGATCTCTGGAGATGTCTCGACTCGCTGCGCTCGCTCGACATGACCTATTACACACTTCTTGACTCAAATGAAGTACAGAAGTGTTCCGCGAAAGGGGAAGA
>WGBF01000019.1 GCA_015494485.1 bacterium
GCTTTATTGGCGTTTGTCACCGCCATTTGGGGACCAGACAAAGGTTCCGAATCTCATAAAAAAATTGTCATCACCATTGGTCAAATTACCCTGGGATTGTTGTTGTTTGATGTTTTATTGGAATGGGCAGAATATTCCATTGGTTTATGGAATGCCATTCCCTCAGAAGCCCAGAGTTTAAAATTAATTCTCTTTGGGCCCTATTGGTGGGTATTCTGGATCGTACATCTGGGGCTTGGGGTGGTTATTCCGGCTTTACTGCTTATCTTCAAAAAACACTCGGTTACTGCTATTGCCGTTGCCGGTTTTCTGATTGCGTTCACTTTCTTATCAGTGCGGTTAAATATCGTTATTCCCGGTTTGGCTGTACCGGAACTGGAAGGATTAAAACATGCCTTTACGGGTCCGGGTTTACATTTTGAATATTTCCCCAGCACCATGGAATGGTTGGTGTTCTTCTTTTCTGTGTCGGTTGCGGCATTAATATTTCTTCTGGGAATTTCGTATTTGCCTGTCGTGGATGTAGAACAAAGCCAGTCTTGATGTAAATAAAAATTTGGTTAATCAAGCAAAGGAGAAATGAAAATGAAAGAAAGAAAAAACCAGGGGGTCACGAGACGGCAATTTTTGAAAACCTCCGCGTTATTGGGGGGAACCGCCATCCTGTCTCAAACGGCATGTGCCCTGGATAAATTGCAAAATACACCCAGTGCCCATTATCCGTTAAATGACCCTGACCATGTAATCTATTCGGTATGTTTGCAATGCCATACGGATTGCCCCATTAAAGTGAAAATACTGGATGGTGTAGCGGTTAAAATCGATGGCAATCCCTACAGCATGCAAACATTAAACCCGGCTATCCCTTATAAAACAAACATCAATTCCGGGGTTAAGGTAGATGGTGCTATTTGTCCCAAAGGTCAGGCGGGCCTTCAGAGTTTATACGATCCGTATCGCATTACAAAAGTTTTGAAACGAGCCGGAAAACGGGGCGAAAATAAATGGAAAGTGATTCCGTTTGATCAGGCAATAAAGGAGATTGTGGAAGGTGGTAAATTGTTTGCGGATGTTCCGGGCGAGGAAAACCGTGTGGTACCGGGATTAAAGGACATTTATAAACTGCGGGATCAGGAATTATCCTACAACATGGCCGTCGACGCCAAAAAGGTGGCCAAAGGGACAATGACAGTGGAAGCCTTTAAGAAAAAATACCGTCAGCACCTGGATGTTTTGATTGACCCGGATCATCCGGATTTTGGTCCCGTTAATAATCAGTTCCTGTTTGTTGCGGGCCGAATTGAACATGGCCGAAAAGAATTCGCAAAGCGATGGATGAAAGGCGGCTTTGGTAGCATTAACTGGTGGGAACATACCACCATATGTGAACAATCCCACCACATTGCATACAGTAAAATGACTGATCAATACAAAAAAGGCAAGTGGGGCAAAGGCAAACATCACATGAAGCCGGACCTGTACAACAGCGAGTTTGTGATTTTCTTTGGTACGGGCGCGTTTGAAGCCAATTTCGGGCCGCCGTATCTATCCAATTTGGTGACAAATAATTTAGTCACCGGTCAGTTGAAATTTGCGGTTGTGGATCCTCGCCTTTCTAAAACAGCAGCAAAGGCCTGGAAATGGCTACCAGTAAAGCCGGGTATGGACGGCGCATTAGCTTACGCCCTAATCCGGTATTTAATTGACCATAATAAATATGACAAAACATTTTTAACCAATGCCAATAAAGCGGCGGCAAAAAAAGATAATGAAACCACCTGGACCAATGCTACCTGGTTGGTGAAAATTGAAGACGATGGCCCTGGAAAATTATTGCGCGCCTCGGAAATCGGGATTGGAAATGAACATCAGTTCGTCGCCCTCCAAAATGGTAAACCCATTGCAGTCGATCCCTATGATGAAAAGAAAGCGGTGGATGGAGAACTGTTTTATGATGGTACGGTGCGGGGCTATCGGGTAAAAACCAGTTTTCAGATTTTAAGTGATTATGCCCGGAGTAAATCGCTGCAGCAGTGGTCGCAGGAATGTGGAATTCCGGTGGATGATATTGTAGATGTTGCCGAAGAATTTGCCCGCCACGGAAAAAAATCGGTAGCGGAACTCTATCGCGGCGCGGTGCAGCATACTTACGGATATTACAATGCGCAAGCCATTATCACCTTAAATTTGCTTGCTGGAAATGTGGATTGGAAAGGCGGCTTATCTAAAGGTGGCGGACATTGGCATGAGGACGGGAGTAAGCCTGGTAATCCCTTTAATCTGGTAAAAGGATTGCATCCCGGTAATTTGATTCCGTTCGGCCATATTTTGACCCGTGAAAAATCGAAATACGAAGAAAGCACCCTTTACCGGGAGCATGGCTATCCGGCCAAACGGCCCTGGTTTCCGCATACTGGTAATGTGTACCAGGAAATTATTCCCTCTATCGCAGATGGTTATCCCTATCCGGTAAAAGCCATGTTTCTCCATAAAGGAACACCCGCATTTTCATCGCCAGCAGCTCATAAAAACATTGAGGTGCTGGTAGATACGGAAAAATTGCCGCTCTTCTTTGCCTGTGATATTGTCATCGGTGAAACCTCCATGTATGCGGATTATCTGTTTCCGGATACGGCTATTTGGGAACGTTGGGGTACACCACATACCACACCGGCCTGTCCGGTAGCACAGTCTAAAGTTCGGCAACCGGCGGTAGAATCGGTGGTGGAAAAGGTAACTGTTTTTGGTGAAGAAATGCATGTTTCAATGGAAGCGATTATGCTTGCGATTGCCGAACGATTACAACTCCCCGGTTACGGAAAGGATGGCTTTGCACCGGGTATGGATTTTAAGCGGCCGGAAGATTTTTATTTGAAAATGGTTGCCAACATTGCCGCAGGGGATAAACCCGGCGATAGTGTTCCGGATGCCAGCGAAGAAGAAATCCAGATTTTCATGAAAGCCCGTAAGCACTTTTCGCCGGCCGTTTTTGATGTGAACAAATGGCAAAAAGCTGTGATTGATGAAAAGGGACGCAACTGGTGGAAGAAAGTGATATACGTGCTAAACCGGGGTGGCCGTTTTGAAGATTTCACCAAATACCAGAAAAGCGGCGAGAAGTTGCCACATCCGTTCAAAAGCTTGTTTAATATTTATGTTGAATCGGTTGCCAGTACCCGCCATTCTTATACCGGCAAACGGTTTTCGGGTATTGCATTGGTTGAACCGACAAAGGATTACAGCGACAAGCC
>WGBF01000020.1 GCA_015494485.1 bacterium
CTGGCGGTGCTCCAGGAGCATTAAAATAATAAAAATAAGCAACCCGTACAGGGAAGAATACAGCTGAGTAGGGTGAATGGGAATACCGCGGAAGACGTAACCCGCAGGGCTGTGTTCCGGAAAGACCACGCCCCAGGGCAGGTCACATTCCTTACCAAAACAGCACCCATTTAAAAAGCACCCGATGCGACCAAAAAACAATCCGATGGCCAGTGCAGGCGCTACGCTGTCTGCAATTTTCCAGAACGGGAGACCTTTCTTCCACACATACCAGCTTCCGGCCAGAAAGGCAGCGATAACACCCCCCAGTAAAATCAAACCGCCCAGTCCAATGGTGCCATCCGGTTGAATGGGCAAAAAGGTGTACACCCAACGACCGCGGAATTCGTCCAGATGGAACAGCACATAAAGCAGCCGCGCACCGAAAATGGAACTAATCATAATCACCACCGCCAGATTGACGATGGTATCCGGATCCAGTCCGCGTTTTTTTCCCAGTTGAATAGTGATCCACAACCCCACAATAAAGGCCAGTGCCAGCATGATGCCGTAGCTGTTAATAACCAATGGGCCGATACGAAAAAGTTCTGGATGCATGACGTCTCCGTTTGCAATTCCTGTTTACACAACCCGTTAAATTAATACACAGTATTGCCCTGACAAATGGGAAACCATTTTTGGCACAGTAAATCAGACGTTGTTGCCCGTCGTCCCTCAGGCAGGTTCGTCCAATGCCATTTCCACCGCCCGGCGGGCGTGAATGTATGCGGTATCAAACAACGGCACCGGGATGTGTTGTTGCTGAATTAACATGCCGATTTCCGTACACCCCGCAATAATGCCTTCCGCTCCGCGTTGGATTAATCGGTGAATAATCGTTAAATATTCATTGCGGGAACGCTCATTGATGATTCCCTTCACCAATTCCTGGTAAATAACGCGGTGGATTAAATCCCGATCGGCCTCTTCCGGAACAAGCACGGTAAGACCGTGTTTGTTCTGCAAACGTTGGGCGTAAAATGCTTCTTCCATGGTAAATCGGGTTCCCAGCAAGCCTACGGTAGAAATACTCCGCTGCTTAATCGCCTCTGCGGTAGCATCCGCAATGTGAAGAAAGGGAATATCAATCGCCTCCTCAATGGCATCGGCCACTTTATGCATGGTGTTGGTGCACAGCAACAGAAAATCAGCACCGGCTACCTGAATCTGACGTGCGTAAGCTGCCAATAGCCGTCCGGCTTTTTCCCAGCGGTGCGCATGTTGCAGATGTTCAATTTCCTGAAAATCCACACTAATCATCACCAGTTTGGCGGAATGAAGTTGCCCCAGCTTTTCATTAACCCCTTCGTTAATCCACCGATAATACAGGGCAGTGCTTTCCCAGCTCATGCCGCCCAATAGGCCAATGGTTTTCATGACATTTTATCTCCGAAACATCTTTGATTGGTTCAAAATTGTTGTGATGAAGTTACCTCCAAATCCAGCAATTGGGTGAACTAAAAATATTCAAACCGATTTCGGTACACGTTCAATGTGAGGCCCACGAACACCATGTTGGTGAGCAAAGCGGAACCCCCGTAACTGATAAAGGGAAGCGGGAGGCCGGTAACCGGCATCAAGCCGACCGTCATGCCCATGTTCACCAGAAAATGAAAGGCAATAACGGTTGCCATGCCAATCACCAGTATGCTGTTGACCCGGCTTTTGGTGAGGGAAGCAATGCGAATCATCCGAATAAGGAGAATGGTAAACAGCACCAGAACCACCAGAATGCCAATAAACCCAAATTCTTCCCCAATTACCGCGATGATGAAGTCTGTATGCTGTTCCGGCAGGAACCGTAATTGGGTTTGAGACCCCTGAAGGAAACCTTTGCCGCGAAGTCCGCCGGATCCAATAGCTACCATGGATTGAATTACCTGATAGCCGGCACCCAGCGGGTCGGCTTCCGGGTTTAAAAATGTGAGGATGCGTTTTTTTTGATAATCCTTTAAATGCCCCCACAGAACCGGCATGATGAGCCCGATAAATACGTTCAGCACGAAATTGAAAATCTTCATCCACAGGGGACGCCGGGTGATGATGAGGTACAGGGAGAGCAGTGCCATTACTGCAAAAAAGGCAATAAAATTAAAGGATGCCACCATGGTCAGCGCCGGCATGATAATCAGGAACAAATTCCCGGGTTTTAAGCCTGCCCAGAAAAATACCGGCAATACCAGTGCGCCAAACACCAGCGCTGTTCCCAAATCCGGTTGCCGGGCAATCAGTAAAAAGGGAAGCACAAAAAACAGGCTGGCCAGTGCAAAATCCAGGGGGCGGTTTACATCC
>WGBF01000021.1 GCA_015494485.1 bacterium
CATAAAAAACGCCACGCCGGATGACGTTCGCACCGCGCTGGAAGGAAAACCGTTACAGGATATTGACCGCTTCGGCAAGTTCCTGCTTTTCCGTTTTCCGGAACATCACCTGGTGGTGCATCTGGGCATGTCCGGTGTGTTTATTAAGGACGTTGCCCAATCCCGCTATCCGCAGCATATTCACGTGGTATTTCATTTTAGCGCTAATAAACATTTGTATTACCAGGATTTTCGGAAGTTTGGCAAAATGTGGCTGTATGGCTCCCGGGTCGATTTTTCGCAGTATGGGGTTGACCCGTTTTCCCCGGAATTTACTTTAAAAAAATTGCGGGAATTACTACATTTAACCCGCAGAAACATAAAAGTATTTTTAATGGACCAGCACCAAATTGCCGGAATTGGCAACATTTACGCCAACGAAATTTTGTTTGAAGCACGAATTTCGCCATTTAAGCGCACGGATGAATTAACACCGGAACAGGAAACAGCGCTCTTCCGGAGCATCCGCGCTGTGCTGGAGCGGGCGATTCAGCGGTTTGGCACTACTTATTCTGCCTATCGCACGGTTGAGGGGGAAAGCGGCGAAAACCAGCATTTCCTGAAGGTGTACCATCGTGCCGGGGATCCCTGCGTGCGGTGCGGTACTCCCATTAAAAAGACAACCCTGGGAAGCCGTTCAACATTTTACTGTCCAACGTGTCAGGTGTAAAGGAGCCACGGATGCGTGTTATTGCCTTATTAACGGATTTTGGTACCGTTGATGGCTATGTCGCTGCCATGAAAGGGCGCATTTTAACCCTTGCCCCGCAGGCCACGGTGGTGGACATTACCCATGATATTCCCCCATTTGATATCCGCAGCGGGGCGTTTACGTTGTACAACTGCTATCGTCAGTTTCCCCCGCAGACCGTGTTTGTTACCGTTGTGGATCCCGGTGTTGGCACCCGGCGCGCCGGGGTGGTGTTGCAGAGTGACCATTACGTGTTTGTAGGGCCGGACAACGGGGTGTTTTCTCTTGTGTTACAGAATGAATCCGTTTCAGCCTACCACATCCGGACCGACCAACTTCCCTGGGATGTATCCTACACGTTCCACGGGCGGGATGTGTTTGCTCCGCTGGGGGCACTGGCGGTCGCCAATCCGGAAGAAATGATGAAGTATCTGGTGCCCGCAAATCAGCCCCTGCAGACTTTTTGGACACCCCCGCGGTGGGAAACTCCGACCCGGATACGGGCAGAAGTACTCCACGTGGACCGTTTTGGTAATATAATTCTGAACATCCGGCGTCCCGACTTTGGTGAACATCCGCTGGACCATTTTCGGGTTACGGTTAAAGGACATAACATTGCCGGTTTGAAAAAAACATTTGGAGATGTGCGCCCCGGTGAATTATTAATTAACTTTGACAGTTCGGATTTTTTACAAATTGCGAAAAATCAGGGAAATGCAGCCCGGGAATTGCAGGTACAGCCCGGCGATGAGGTGCTCATTCATTTATGAACGGACGGCGTAAAAAACGGGATTATAAGACCATTACGGCAGTGGTAGCCATTGCTACCATTCTGTGGTTTATGGTCAAGATGAGCAAGGTGTATGAATACACCTACGAAATTCCCCTCCAGGTTGTAAACAGTAATCCCGGAAATTGTTTGAAATATCCCGTGCCGCAGAAAGTAAAGGTGGTGTTTTCCGGCAAAGGCGAAAATTTATTCCGGCTGCAGTTTTCGGAATTGACCTACCAGGTAGATTTGTCCGATGTAAAAAAGCAAATGGTGCTGCGATTGGTGGACCATCCGGAATATGTGCAACTTCCGGCCGGGGCAAATGTTCAGGTGAAGTCCATTCTGCGGCCTCAGGAGGTGGTATTTGAACTGGAAGCCTGCCGCAAAAAGACCGTGCCGGTAACCCCACGCTATGAGGTAACCCCGGACCTGGGGTTTATTCTGGTAGGCGTACAGGCAAAACCGGATACCGTTCAGGTTACCGGTGGCCACAGTTACGTGGATACCCTGAAAACCGTAACTACCACCCTAGTCAAACGGGAAAAAGCCAGCCTGCCATTTACGGAAACGGTGGCGGTACAGGGGAACCCCACCTACTGGGCCGTGTATAATCCCCCTTCGGTGGAGCTGTTTTTTGATATTCAACGAATTGTAGAGCGGGAAATTAAAGGCGTAAATGTAAAAGTCATAAATGTACCGAGAAACCTGGAAGTTGTTCCGCTACCATCGTTTGTAACGTTGTACATTAAAGGGGGCGAAAAAATTCTGGCGGAAGCACAACCGGAAGACTTTGAGGTTATCATTGATTTTCGCCGCGATTACAAAGGTTCCGGCGTAAAAATTCCTGCCAGCATTAAAACGGATTTAAATTTGCTGTACGCGGAATCCCGTCCCTTAACGTTTGAACTGGTGGTGAAGCCCAAAGGAAAAAAATAATCGGAATGATATATTCACAGAAACAAACACCCTTCAAAAAAGAGGCACCGGTAATCCTGGGTATCGAAACCTCCTGCGATGAAACCTCTGCAGCGGTTCTCCGCGGGGAAACGTTGTTGTCCAATGTCATCGCGTCTCAGGCGGTGCATGTGCAGTTTGGTGGGGTGGTGCCGGAGCTGGCGTCCCGGGCGCATTTGCGGAAAATTGTACCCCTTGTGGACGAAGCACTGGAGCGTGCCCGCGTAACGCTGGACGATGTGGATGCGGTAGCCGTTACTGCCGGTCCGGGATTGGTGGGGGCCTTGCTGGTAGGGGTTAATTATGCCAAGGGACTGATCATTGCACAGAAGAAGCCGCTGGTTGGTGTTCATCATCTGGAAGGGCATATTTATTCCAATTTTTTGTCCCATCCGGAATTGGAACCGCCCCTGCTGGTGCTCATTGTCTCCGGCGGGCATACCATGCTGGTTGGCATGAAGGACCACCTTCACTACCGCACGCTGGGGTCCACGCGGGACGACGCGGTGGGTGAAGCCTACGATAAAGTAGCAAAAATTCTGGGCCTGGGGTATCCAGGTGGGCCGGTTATTGACCGCCTTGCCCAACAGGGGGACCCCAACTTTGTTACCTTCCCCAAAGGACTGGAAAAAGGCACCACGTTTGATTTTAGTTACAGTGGGTTAAAGACCGCCGTGCTCAATTTTGTGCGCAGTCTGGATGAAGCCACGTTGAAGGCGCATCTGGCCGATGTGTGTGCTGCCTTTCAAAAAGCTGCAATTGATATTCTGGTGGAAAAAACCATTCGGGCAGCCCGGACTTTTGGTTTTAAAACCATTACCGTAGCCGGGGGTGTGGCAGCCAATTCGTATTTACGACGTGCATTAAAAGACCAGGCGGAACAATATCACCTGCAGGTATTTAGCCCGGCCATGGAATTTTGCATGGATAACGGCGCCATGATTGCCCGGGCGGCACTGGAACGGCTCCGGCAGGGGTACGTGTCGAACCTGGAACTGAATGCCTTTCCCTCTTTACCGCTGGATGAATTGAGCGTGACGTATGAGTGACCTGTTTTACGTAAAATTAGACCTGCCCGGATGGGGTTTTTTATTCATCGCTACTGTTTTGTTGGGCGTGGTATATGCCTATTACATTCGAACCATTCCGCCCCTGCCGACCTGGCGGCGCTGGTTTTTAGGGGTACTTCGTTTCCTGTTCTTTATTTTTATTTTGCTGCTGTTTTTCAATGGCACGGTGGTGATGGTCAAAAAAATCATTAAGCCCCCCATTCTTGCCCTGTTGCTGGACAATTCCCGCAGCATGGAAATAACGGACAACGAGACATCGCGGGCAGAGCAGGTTCGAACGGTTGCCCGGCAATTTTTGGATTCAGCGGATAGCGTTCAACTGCAAATTTTTAAATTTGGCGAAACACCTGCCACCACAACACTGGATTCGCTTACCTTTGATGAAAATTACACCGATATTGCCGGTGGATTGCGCTTTGTTACCCAGAAACTGGCGGATGAAAATCTGGTTGGCATATTGCTGGTCAGCGATGGCATTGATAACACCGGCGATGACCCCATTCAGGTGGCAGCCAGATCCCCGGTGCCTGTTTTTACGGTGCTGGTGGGGGATACGACCATCCCGCGGGATGTGGTTCTGGAAAGCGTTCGTACCAATCCGGTGTTGCGAAAAAATACTGAAAGCCAGGCAGAGGTGGTCTTTCATCACAATGGGTTTGCAGGCCAACGGGTGCGGGTTTTGCTGTTGCACCGGGGAAAGGTTTTAGCCAGTAAACAGGTAACGCTGGGTGCTGCTGGCTTGCAACAAAAAGTGGTGCTGAATTTTACTCCTCCTCAGGAAGGGTTTCAGCGCTTTGTGGTTCGTATTGTTCCGCTGAAAGGGGAATTTCAGGTAAAAAATAACGAAAAGCACGTGGTGGTGCGGGTATTGAAAGACCGTTACAATGTGTTTGTTTTTAGCGGAAGCCCTACTTTTGACCGCAGAGCGTTACGGGTAGTGTCCCGGAACATGCCGTTATTTCGGTTTTATTTCTTTACGGAAAAATCCGGCGGGCAATATTACGAACGCAATTTTAACACCGCGCTTCTGGATTCCGCCGAAGCGTTTCTGTTTTACGGATTTCCCACCGCGAATACGTCAACCGCCCATCTCAATGCCATTTTTCAACAAATTATTTCCCGAAAACTTCCGGTGTTCTGGTTGCCCAATCGGCATACGGAACCGCGGCGGGCCGGGACGTTTCAGCATCTGTGGCCATTTAAATTCCAGGCCGCCCAGCCGTTTCGGGGCAGTATTTCCACGAACGTGGCCGTTATTACGCCGTATCCTTTCATGTATCCGGATGCGAATCCGGTAGACGCGGTGGAAACCTGGAATGCTTTACCGCCGGTGGAAGTATTCCCCGGATTTCAACCGCCGGAAAACGCCCGCGTCTTGTTGTATGCGGGCAATCGTTCCCGGAAACCGGTGCCGGTATTCTGGATTACCCGGGGCCAGTTTAAACAAGCCGTTTTGGCTGTGGCCAACTGGGGGCTGTGGCATTTTCAGTTGCAGGATGAACCCGACCGCCAGGCATTTTTCCGGCAATGGCTGCGCAATGTGCTTACCTGGCTGGTAAATCGGGATGATTTGAATCCGGTACAGATTAAACCGGTGCAGAAGACGGTCAATGTGGGAGAAATGGTGGTGTTTCAGGGGAAGGTGTACGATGAGTTGTTCCGGGAAGTGGCAGATGCGGAAGTCACCGTCACAATCTGGAATGATTCGTTGACCGAAAATTACACCGCGCGCGCTGTGGGCAACGGGTTTTACCGACTGGAAGTGCCCGGCTTAACGGTAGGGGACTATCGGTACCGCGTCACCGCCACGGCCAATGGCCAGAAATTGGGCGTGCATGAGGGCAGTTTTTCGGTGATTCCCTTTCATCTGGAACTGATGCATACCCGGGCCCGGGCGGATGTCCTCCGGGCAATTGCCGCGAAATCCGGCGGCAGATTTTACACAGTACCTCATCTGCCAGCGCGATTACCCGTGGAGCATTCGCCAAAAACTTATTTCAAACGGAAAGAAATTGTCCTGTTAGACCGCTGGTACTGGCTCCCTTTTCTGATTCTTCTGGTGGCGCTGGAGTGGTTTTTCCGAAAACGCTGGGGCTTGCTGTAAGCCAGGCGAACAATTGCACCCGGTATGGCTCCGGATTTTAACCAACATTTCACGTCTGTCCTTTGTAAAGCGTTAAAAATTTTAAAATAACTGTAAACACGCCGCTCTGAATATTGCATTTAAATAGTGGCACCCTTATATTTTTTCAATGGGGAGATGGATATAACGTGAAGAAAATATGATGGACCTTTCGGACAAGCCGGATTTTGATTTTGCCACCCAATATACGGAACTGGAAGAAACCCTGATTTCCGAATTGGAGAATATGATTTATGCCCGTTTGATGGCCGACCGGTTTATTCGCCCGGACGACCAGCCGGAAAACGAAATTGAATTTTTACAGCGCACGACCTACAAAATAATGATTCGCCGTCCCAACAAACATGTGTGGAGCGTACCGCTGCCGGAGCTTCGGAATGCAATTCGCCAGGTGCTCCGGAAGGGACGCTTGTTTGATGAGGCAGGGAAGCTGGCAATCCAGGTGCCCAGCAAACCCGCTTACATGGCGCAGGCCATTGGCGCGCTCCTGCAGGCTATTCCGGAAGAAGAATATTTGAAACGAAGTCTGGTGGGGAATAAGGTGCAGCACACCGTTTACGGCGAAGGGGTAATTCGTGCCATTACCGATACCGGCAACGTGGAAATTGCCTTTGAAGATAAAATTACCCTTCTCAAGCCGCAGTTCTTTCGACTGGTATCCTGATCCCTTTTGTAACATAATTCACAAGTGTAAAAATTTTTCTTGAGTCAAGATTTTTTCTTGCATCTTTATGCTGAGGCTAATATATTCCTGCTGCGTTATATAGGAATGTAGTGATACTCAAGGACGCAGACGTTTTAATTAATAAAGGAGGAATTTCCCATGCTTTTACGCATGTTTTATGATGATAAATTGGCACAGGCATCCTATTTTATCGGGTGCCAGGCCGTGGGCGAAGCCCTGGTTATTGATCCCGAACGGGATGTGGATAAGTATATTGAGTTTGCACGCCGGGAAGGCATGCGCATCGTTGCCGTTACGGAGACCCATATCCATGCGGATTATCTTTCCGGAAGCCGGGAGCTGGCGGAAAAAACCGGTGCCCGGGTGTATCTTTCCGATGAAGGCGATGCCGACTGGAAATATCAATGGATTGATAAGAAACAAGGTGGCGGTAGCTACGATGCCGTTTTGTTGAAGGACGGAGATACGTTTCGGGTTGGGAATATTGAAATCAAAGCGCTGCACACCCCGGGGCATACGCCGGAACACATGTGTTTTATGGTAACGGACCACGGTGGCGGTGCCACCGAACCCATGGGGGTAGCAACGGGGGATTTTATTTTTGTGGGTGATGTTGGGCGCCCGGATCTTCTGGAAACGGCTGCCGGGGTTGCCGGCGCTAAGGAGGTATCCGCCCGGGTGTTGTACCGGTCTCTTCAAAAATTTAAAGAATGGCCGGAATATCTGCAGATTTGGCCGGGACATGGCGCCGGAAGCGCGTGTGGTAAGGCGCTGGGTGCTGTGCCGCAATCAACGGTTGGGTACGAAAAGCGCTTTAATCCTTCCGTTCGTGCTGCAGAAGATGAAGAACGCTTTGTGCGGTTTGTATTGTTTGGCCAGCCCGAACCACCGCTGTATTTTGCCCGCATGAAGCGTGACAACAAAATTGGTCCGCCCATTTTGGGCGAAATTCCGCGTCCCAAAGCTCTGGATGTGGACGGCTTAAAAGCCATCGCCGGTTCCGATGCTGCAGTTATTGACCTCCGGGGCTGGCAAAAATTTGTGGCCGGTCATCTGCCGGGTGCTATTTTCTCCACTGTTTCCAATGCTTTGCCCAATACGGCCGGTTCCTACATCATGCCGGAAGAAGAAATTTACTTAATTGGTACCGAAGAAGAAGTTCGGGAAGCCACGCTGGTACTGATTCGAATTGGCCTGGACAAGGTTGTGGGATATGCCACGTCGGAAACGTTTGAACAGTATGTGGCAGCAGGTGGACCGGTTGAAACCACCAAAGTCAAACCCATGACAGCCCTTCTGGACAATCCGGCACCCTCCGATGCGTACGTGCTGGATGTACGCAACATTTCCGAATTTCAGGAGGGGCATTTGCCGGAAGCTATTAATGTGGCCTATACCCGGTTAATTCCACGATTGAGCGAAATTCCCAAAGACAAACCCTTGCTGGTGCACTGCCGAACGGATAATCGCTCCGCTGCGGCAGTGAGTTATTTGCAAAAATTAGGTTACGACGTTACACACCTTTCCGGTGGCATTGTTGCCTGGCAAATGGCAGGTGGGGTGGTCGAAAAAGACAAGACGCTGCTGGAAGTCTGATTTTGCCCCCTCGACGGATGTCCGGTGGTGAATCCCCGGGCATCCGTAGAATTCTTTTGCCAATTTGGTAACAATTTCCACCTAAACAGGAAAGGTGTGTCATGACAGAGGTAATTGTGTGGTCCGGCTGGGCCGGTGGCCTGGCGGTGGGGCTATATGCCATGTTTCAGCTTCTGGTAACCGGTCGGCCGTTGGGAATATCTTCCGGGTATTGCATTTTGTGTGGGTGTTTTTCCAGAGCACTGTTCTTTCGCCTGGTACGCGAAAAGGACGGCCCTGTAAACTGGCGCTTCTGGTTTATGCTGGGGTTGCCCCTGGGCGGTATCGTTGCTGCGGTAACATCGCCAGGTGGCATTGTTCCTTCCTTTTCTCTGGGCGCCTTTTATGATGCCGTTTTTCCTAATGCGCTGTGGTTAAAAGGACTTGTTTTAATCGCCGGTGGTTTTTTGATGGGCGTTGGAGCCCGGCTGGCCGGTGGCTGTACCAGCGGCCATACCATTTCCGGGGTGGCCATGTTAAATCCCCCCAGTATTCTGGCATCCGTTGGTTTCTTTGTGGGGGGAACCATTATGGTGCAATTGTTATTTCACGTGTTTTTCGGTTAACGGAGGGGATGAACCATGATTCAATTACTATACATTTTTTTGGGCGCGCTTTTTGGATTTGCCCTCAGTCGGGCAGGCGCAACAACGTACGATTATTACGCGGGTTTATTCCTGTTTCGGGATTTTCAGCTCCTTCAGGTAATTGGCACCGCTGTGGGTGTGGGAGTGGTTGGATTTGCACTGGTGCGGAAATTTAAACCCCGTTCTCTGTTGCAACGAACCCCCATTCAGATAACCCCAAAACCCTACAAAAAAACGTTAATCCCCGGTTCATTGATTTTTGGCCTGGGGTGGGGACTGGCCGGTGCGTGTCCGGGAACTGCCCTGGTAATGCTGGGGGAAGGAAAGCTGGGGGTGGTGTTTACCCTCATCGGGTTGATTCTGGGGACCTACAGCTACGGAATCTGGGAAACCCGCAAGCTGCTGAAAGTGGATGTCCCTGAATTTGAGAATGTTTCCCAGGATCGGGATAAAGAACGTGTTCCGGTATAACACGCTGAGTGAGGAGGCCTCGGAGTGGATCCGGCAGGTACGAAACCTGCCGGACCATTCCTGAAAAATTGGCAAATCCC
>WGBF01000022.1 GCA_015494485.1 bacterium
ATGCGGGATATGCGATTGTAGTTTAACAATTCCCGCTGGATTAACCCTTCTTTCTGAACAATATCCGTGCGTAGACGGGAAATTTCCAGCTTAAGGTTCGTTATTTCCCGCAGTGTTTGCCGGATTTTAAATTCTTTCCATTGATACAACAAAAATACGGATGCAATAATCAGAAAAAACAGGGAAACCAAAGCCACCACAGACATACCGCGCGCTGCCTCCTTTCCGGTTCGATACACCGATTTTAACACCGTATTCTTCCGTGCTTTGCGGTGTTGTCCACGAATACTGGATTTACGTACGACCTTCCCTGTGTTACGCCTGGCCATATTTACGCCTCGAATGGTATTATTTTTTCTGCGGCTCGCAAACGAGCACTGCGGGCCCGGGGATTTGCACGTATTTCTTCCGGCGAAGGGGTCACCACTTTGCGGGTCAGCACCGTCATTTCCTGGACTTTACCACAGGTACAAACCGGAAATTCCGGGGGACACACACAGCGGGCCGCTTTTAACTTGAAAAAATCTTTAACAATGCGGTCTTCCAGTGAATGGTACGACAATACCACAATGCGTCCGCCTTTTTGAAGGACGTTAAATGCCTGTTCCAGAGCACGCTGCAATCGTTCCAGTTCCCGGTTAACTTCAATGCGCAGAGCCTGAAACACCCGCGCAAGAGACTTGTTCAGAAAATGGTCACCAATTACTGCCCGCACAATTTCCACCAGGTCTGATGTGGTTTCGATTTTCATTACAGCTCGTTTTCGGAGGATTTCCCGCACAATGGCACGCCAATGCCGTTCTTCTCCGTATTCACGGATAATGCGCTCCAACTCCTCTTCGGGATACGTATTTAACACATCCGCTGCTGTTTTCCCGACGGATTGATCAAACCGCATATCCAGCGGGGCATCTTTCTGGAAACTAAAGCCTCTCCGCTCCACATCAACTTGAAATGAAGAAATGCCCAGGTCGAAGAAAACGCCATTAACCGGCACTTTTTCCAGCTCGTACAGAACGGCTTCCAGGTTATCGTAAAATGTGTGGCGCAGAATTTTATTGGGGAAACGGCTCAATACCTGCTCAGCATGACTCAGCGCTTCCGCATCGGCATCCAGCCCGATTAAAAAGCCCTCGGGTGAAATGGCTTCCAGAATAGCCTGCGCATGTCCACCACCACCCACGGTACAATCCACATAAATGCCATCTTTACGCGTGATTAAATACGCCAGCACCTCCCGACGCATTACCGGCATGTGGAATTGCACCTGCGCCATTTACAACCCTTCCCTGTGTGTTTACAAACCAATATTTTTAATTACTTCCTGATCTTCCTCTTTTAATTCCGAGGGAGCATATTTCTCATCAAAAATTTGTTTGTTCCAGATTTCCAGTTGATCCTTGCTGGCAACGATGTACACTTCGCTATCCAGCTTTCCGAATTTTATTAGATCTTTGGTAAGGTTCAATCGCCCTTGTTTATCCAGGCGCTGTTCCGAAGAGACTTTCAGCAGATGCCGCAAAATGCGTTTTAACTGCGCTCGGTCATTCAATTGTTCATACAACTCATCCACCAATTCTTCCCAGCGGGAAATAGGCAGTGCCACAACGCAGGGCTCCGTAGGGTGTCGCATCACCAGGAATGTGTCATCGTCTTCCGGGCGCAAATAGCGGCGTACTTTGGACGGAATATTAATTCTGCCCTTCGCATCCACTTTCGCAACACTTTGACCCCACAGATTCCGAACCATGCCTTAATTTCCCACTTAATTGGATTTCAGTGGATTTTGCTCCACTTCTCCCCACCAGGATACAAAAAAAATCGGATTAAATCAAACAAAAATTAGTTTTTCGGGGAAATTTTATGGGTGGCCACGTAAACCCACCAACTTTTCATGGCTGTTCGCGTTTTTTAGCGGCCCGGCGGGTTTCATTTTCCTGCAGGTAGAGCTCATTCCGGGGGTCATCCAGCACGCTAAATGGGCCGGGGTTAAATCCAAATACCAGTTCAATGAACCGATTCATAATAAACGCTGTCGCACCCCATATAGTATACCCATTAAAATCGTAAAAATAAACCGGAAATTTTTGATTGAAATACTCCCGCTCCTCCATTCGAAAATGTTGGTCTGTTAAAAATAATTCCAGAGGGACTTCCAGCAATTCGGCCACTTCATCGATATTCGGATGTGCCTGAAAAGGATAGTTCAGGGTGGCCACAAAGGGCGTTACCAGAAAATTGGTCACGGTTAAAAAATCATCCAGTTCTCCCAGCACCGTGAATTCGCGCTGCGGGATACCCACTTCCTCTTCCGTTTCCCGCAGGGCGGTTTCTTCTAAGCCGCGGTCCTGATCCTCCCATGCCCCTCCGGGAAAGGAGATTTGTCCTTTATGATGTTCTACCGTATCCGTCCGTAACGTCATCAGCACATAAGGCAAACCCTGTTTATTAAAAATCGGGATTAAAACGGCTGCGGGTACCGCACCTTGAATTTGGAGTTTTCGGGGCTTATAACGATTTAATTGTGTTTTTATCCGGGAAAGGGCTTCATAAAAATCCATACTTCACCACGTCGCTATTTCCATGAATTTAAAAGGCAAATTGACCAATTGATACTAAAAAGAAATATCAGTGATTACCGGGCAGGCATGGCTAAAATTTAACCTCCCTTTAACCGCCACAGAACCATCGTTACCCGCCATCGTCTCCAATTTAAAAAGCTCGAATGGGTTCTGATGCTTCCATTTCCTTTTCAGAAATACGCCCATGGGTATTAAAAAAGAAAAGCCGGCTCCCGGAGGAAACCGGCTGTAATCATTCTACAAAACAGAAATTACGCTTTGTAAATTTTCTCCCGATGCTTTTTCACATTCACGGTCGCATTTCGCGTATCCACTACCAATTTGGAATGTTCGACGATAAAATCCCAATCGTATTTGGAGTGGTCTGTTGAAATTAACACTGCATCAAATTTGGCCAGATTTTCCGGTGTTAACTCAACGCTTTTATTGTTGAACTTATAATGGCGGGTTTCCCACAATTCCGGAATATAGGGGTCGTTGTACTCCACATGTGCCCCTTTTTTAAACAAAATATCCATCAGCTTTAACGTAGGAGATTCCCGCAAATCGTCAATATCTTTTTTGTAGGCCATCCCCAGAATGAGCACCCGGGATCCCTTCAACGGTTTGCCCTGTTCATTCATGGCATCCGACAATTTATTAATGACATAATATGGCATGAAGGTATTAATTTCCCCGGCAAGTTCAATGAATTTGGTATTGATGTCATACTCACGGGCTTTCCAGGTGAGATAAAACGGGTCGATGGGAATACAATGCCCACCGAGGCCGGGCCCGGGATAAAACGGCATGTAGCCAAACGGCTTGGTTGCAGCGGCGTTGATTACCTCCCACACATCAATCCCCATCCGGTCCAGAATGACTTTCATTTCGTTTACCAGTGCAATATTCACGCTACGGAAAATATTTTCCAGCAACTTGGTAGCCTCGGCCGCCTGACTACTACTCACCGGCACCGTTTTTACAATCACCTGGTCGTACAATGTTTTGGCCAGTTTCAGCGAATCAGGATGATTGGCACCCACCACTTTGGGAATGCTCTTGGTTGAATATTTGGGATTATTGGGATCTTCCCGCTCGGGGGAAAATGCCAGATAAAAATCCTCATGGGCGGTTAATCCGGAACGTTCCAGAATCGGCCGCATGACCTCTTCCGTTGTTCCCGGGAAGGTAGAACTCTCCAGCACCACCAATTGTCCCTTCCGTAAATGCTGGGAAATTGTTTCGGAGGTTTTGACAATGTAAGAAATGTCCGGTTCCCGATGTTTGGTTAGTGGCGTTGGCACTGCAATAAGGATGGCATCCACTTCCTTTAATTCACTGAAATCGTTGGTGGCCCGAAACTTCTTTGCCTCCACAGCCTTCCGCACCCGCTCGGGGCCAATATGTTTGATATAAGACTCCCCTTCGTTCAGCATTGCCACTTTTTCCGGATCGATATCAAACCCTACGGTCGTAAAGCCTTCCTCAATAAATTCCAGCGCCAGGGGTAACCCCACATATCCCAGTCCAACCACACCAACTATCGCTTCCCGATTTTTAATTCGGTTCACAAATTCTTCAATCATGGACACTCTCCGTTTTTATAATTTTCCAGGACCAATCACTTTACCTAATCTTCGTCTTTGCACGGGCTTTCTTTAACATTGAATTTCTTTATTTAACCCCTTGATATTTCATAAATTGGGAATAAAAATAGCGGTCTCCGCAATCGAAGACCGCTCCAAAAATTTTCATGTTTAAACGGTTTACCGCCGCCCTATACCGTAATAAGCAAATCCCAGCTTTTTAACCTTTTCCGGGTGATAAATATTGCGGCCATCAAAAATGGCAGGAGTCCGCATTAGTTCTTTCATGCGCTCAAAATCCGGTTCGCGATAATCCAGCCATTCCGTTACTAAAACCAGGCCGTCCGAATCTTTTAAGGCTTCGTAATTATCTTCATAAAAAGTGGCATATTTATCCAATCCCAGCCGTTTGGCTTCCGGAATTGCCACCGGGTCATGCGCTTTAATCTTCACGTTGTGTTTGGACAATTCCCGTATAATTTCAATGGACGGGGCTTCGCGCATGTCGTTGGTCTTGGGCTTGAAACTCAGCCCCCAGACGGTAAACGTTTTACCGCTAATATCACCACCAAAATGTTTCAGAATTTTGGGAATCAAAATACGCTTTTGATTTCGGTTCACTTCTTCTACCGCTTCCAGAATTAACAGGCGGTAATTGTGCTCTTTGGCTGTCTTAATAATCGCCTTAACATCTTTTGGGAAACAGGAACCACCATAGCCAGTACCGGGGAAAATAAACGAATAGCCAATGCGCTTATCCGAACCGATTCCCCGGCGTACCATTTCCACATCGGCATCCACCAGATCGCATAAGTTGGCAATTTCGTTCATAAAGGAAATTTTTGTTGCCAGAATAGAGTTTGCGGCATATTTGGTTAATTCGGCACTGCGTTCATCCATAATTAAAATCGGATTGCCAGACCGTACAAACGGACTGTACAACTCCTTCATGATTTCGGCCACTTCTGGGTTGCGGGTACCAATAATCACCCGGTCCGGATACATGAAATCTTCCACTGCTGCGCCTTCTTTCAAGAACTCCGGATTGGATACCACCTCAAAGGGGTAGTTGGTCTTTTTGGCAATGGTTTCCCGCACCTTATCTGCTGTTCCAACGGGGACTGTACTTTTATTTACCACGATTTTAAACCCGTTCATGTACTCCCCAATGCTTTCCGCAACGGCAAGAACATGACTCAAATCCGCGGAACCGTCTTCATCCGGAGGAGTTCCCACGGCAATAAAAATGATATCCGATTTTTCCACCGCTTCTTTCATGTCCGTGGTAAAGTGGAGTCGATTTTTTTCCACATTTTTCTTGACCAGATCCTCCAGACCAGGTTCATAAATGGGAATATGTCCAGCTCGCAACTGCTGGATTTTCTCCTCGTCCTTATCCATACAAATTACAGTGTTTCCACTTTCGGCAAAACACGCACCGGCCACCAGGCCAACATACCCTGTTCCTACTACGGATACTTTCATTATTCATTTCCCTTCTTTTTAGTTAAATATCCCGCTTCGTTTTCGCCGTTTTAGATCATGGCCATAATAACTGTAGTAATGATAATAGTAATAATAGTAATATGTACCGTAAGTTTTTTCAATTTTCACACCATTTAATAAACTACCAAAAATGTTGGCATTAACATTTTCCAG
>WGBF01000023.1 GCA_015494485.1 bacterium
ACCCAACCCCGGGCGGCATCCAGCGAAGCCCCTCCGGCCGTTCGCCAGACGCCGGTGGAATTGCCCCAGCGGCGGGAATCGCAATTACCGGAACAGGAAATTCTGGAAACCGTGGCACCGGAACCGGAAAAAACCTTTCAACCCGGTGACCAGGAACGGCTGATTTCCCCCACAGCGTTACCGGAAATGCCGCCGGTTCCTACCACTACCGCCCCTGCACCGGTCACCAAGCAGGAAAAACCCCTCCCCCGCGGGTTATTCAAAAAATCGGAGACGTCTCGTCCCCTGAGCGGTGGCGAAAAAGTGACCCGCGAAGTCGCCCGCAATTTTGAAATTAACTGGGAAGGCGAAATTCAACGGGAAATTTACCAGATGCACCTGCCGGAGTTTCCACCCGATGTGCAGCGGGAAGCCATTATTAAAATTAAATTCACCGTGCTCCCTGATGGCACCATTGGTTCGGCCATCCTCATGCAAAAGGGCGATACCCGCCTGGAAAACCTGACCCTGGAAGCGTTCAAGACCTGGCGGTTCAACGCACTCCCGCCATCGGTGGCACAAGTTCCGCAAACCGGAATCATTACGTTTCGTTTTAAGTTAAAATAAATGTAAATTGTCCCATAGCGAAACGAAGAGGAGGCCAACCATGGTGCCGATTTACGACGTTTCCGACAAAACCACTCAAAAACGGGTTCGCGAACCTGCAGTAGCGGGTATGTTTTACCCGGAAAATCCCCGGCAACTCATAGAAATGATTGACGAATACCTGGATGCCGCTCAAAAAGTCATTCATGAACCTATTGGTGGTCTGGTTGCACCCCATGCAGGGTACGTGTATTCCGGGCCGGTTGCGGCCTGGAGCTTTAAGCAGGTGGCGTTTGACCCCTATGACGTGGTGGTCGTCATCGCTCCCTCCCATTTCGAATATTTCCACGGGGCCAGCATTTACAGCGGCGATTTTTACGCCACTCCGCTGGGGGAAATCCCCGTAGCGCGCGCCCTCAGCGAAGAAATTGCCGCCCTATCCCCTCACATTTTCCTGGGGGAAGAAGGACATCATCATCTGGATGGCAATCGGGGGGAACATGCGCTGGAGGTGGAACTCCCCTTTCTGCAACGGGTATTGGGGGATTTTGTGCTCATTCCCATTGTCATGGGTGAACAGACCTGGCCGGTTGCCGAAGCACTGGGTAGCGCACTGGCAACGGTACTGAAGGGCCAGAACGCCCTGATTGTGGCCTCATCCGATTTGTCCCATTATTACCCGTACGACACCGCCTACGCCATTGACAAACAATTCATGGAATATTTTAACCAATTTGCGTACCGGGAACTGCTGGAAGCTGTTGCCTTGCGCGAAGTGGAAGCGTGCGGTGCCGGGCCCATTGTGGCCACCATGCACGCCTGCCATTTGATGGGCTACACCCACAGTAAAGCCGTGCGGTATGCCACCTCCGGGGACGTTCCCTACGGGGAGAAAGCCCAGGTTGTTGGTTACATGGCGGGTGTCATATTTCAGTAAGTAAACGAACCGGCTCAATTCCGTGAGTAAAATTGACTTCTCCTTCTGGAACCCGCAGGGGTCGCTCCCTGCGGGTTTTATTTTGCAACTTGTTAACGGGGAATTATTCCCGGGGGACACGCCCCTGTTTTTCAAACGGCATTTTCCAATGTGAAACAATAACTTTGGGAAGGCACAGCAGAAAGGAATTTACACTACACCGGCGCGCATAATATCATGCAGATGAATGACGCCCACCAGGCGGTTTTGCTCATCCACCACCGGCATGGCAATAATGCGGTATTCTTCCATTTTTTTGTAGGCAGTGTAGGCTAATGTGCCCTGCCGGATGGTTTTGGGCACCGGGTTCATCACATCTGTTACTGGAATATGAAAAAATTGCTCCGTGCGTTCCACCAGGCGGTTTAAATCGCCGGTGGTAATTACCCCCTGAATCACGTCGTCTTCATTGACTACGGCACAAATTCCCCGCTTGGAGGCCATTTCCAGTACGGCATCCTTCATGGTGGCGGTGGGTAATACTTTGCCCACCCGTTCGCCGGTTTCCATCAAGTCATCCACCTTTAGCAGAAGCCGTTTGCCCAGGGTACCGGCCGGATGCAGAAAGGCAAAATCTTCCTTGGTAAAATTGCGTTTTTCCAGCAAGGCAATGGCCAGGGCATCGCCAATCACCAGCATGGCGGTGGTACTGCTGGTAGGGGCCAAATCATGGGGGCAGGCTTCTTCTTTTACCCCGATGTTAATCACCACATCACTGTGGCGGGCCAGGGCAGAATCTTCATTGGCGGTAATGGCAATAATGGGAACACCCAGCCGCTTTAACAGGGGAATCAGGTGATAAAGTTCATCGGTATTGCCACTTTTGGAAAGCACAATGACGACATCATCGCGGGAAACCACCCCCAGGTCGCCGTGCAGGCCTTCGGAGGCATGCAGAAAATAGGAGGCGGTTCCGGTGGAGGCAAACGTGGCAGCCATCTTCCTGCCAATGGCCCCGGATTTTCCCAGGCCGGTAACAATGAGCCGCCCCTGACACTGGTAAATTAACTCTACTGCCCGTTCAAAATTGTCATCCACCGCGTGGACTAAATTTTGCACGGCGGCGGCTTCAATTTCAATAACTTTTCGGGCAACTGCTTTTACATCTACGGGTTTCATGCACTGTCCTACCGATTATCCGGCGGTTGAAGCAATTGTTCAATTGCAGCATCCAGTTTTCCCTGAGCTTCCAGAATAAATTCCACAACCTCCCGTACCGCACCCTGGCCACCCGGCGTATCGCTTTCGAAGGGGACTTCCTCTTTCACCCGCCAGTTGGCATTGGCAACAGCTACCGGAAATCCCACCCGACGCATGAGCGGCAAGTCCGGCAAATCATCCCCAATATAACAAATGGCATCTTCCGGAATGCCGGTTCTCTTCAGCACATCTTCGTATGCCTGAATCTTGTAGAATTTTTTCATGTAGAGGTAGTCAATTTTTAGCTCCCGCGCCCGTCGTTCCACTGCCGGACTCTGGCGCTGGGTGATGATGGCTGTTTTTATACCGGCGTACCGGGCCAGAACCAACCCAATTCCATCGTGAGCATGGAACATTTTAATCTCCGGGCTGTGGTCTTCCAGGATAATAGCACCTGTTGTTAAGACCCCATCCACATCCATAATCATCAGGCGCACCTGCTGCGCCCGTTGAATCATTTCCGCATCGGTTAATCGCGACTTCACTGTGCGCCTCCTTGTTTCATTCCATGAAGAAAGTTGTACAGGTCCCGGAGCTCCCGGGCCAGGAATTCAAATTGGACCAGCGGCACTTGCGTTTGGGCATCGGAAAGCGCTTGAGAAGGATTGGGGTGCACTTCCATGAACACCGCGGACGGCACACCGGTGGCCAGCGCTGCTTTTGCCTGCGGCGGAATAAATTCGGGTTGTCCTGCACTGGCACCCCCCGCACCACCGGGTAGCTGCACACTGTGGGTGGCATCGTATACTACGGGGTATCCGCTTTTTGCCATGCTAATCAGTCCCCGCATATCCACCACCAGATTATTATACCCAAAGGTGGTACCGCGCTCTGTCAACAAAATGTTATGATTTCCGGTGGATGCCACTTTTTCTGCTGCATGGGCCATATCCGCCGGCGCCAGAAACTGGCCTTTTTTAATATTCACTGCCCGCCCGGTCCGCCCGGCAGCAATCAGCAAATCCGTTTGCCGACACAGAAACGCCGGTATTTGCAGCACATCTGCCACTTCGGCCACAATGGGCACTTCCAGTTCCGTGTGCACATCCGTTAACACCGGAATGTTCAGCTCCTGGCGCACTTTTTCCAGAATGCCAAGGGCCTCATCAAAGGGCAAGCCGGTAAATCCCTTCAGGGAGGTACGGTTGGCCTTTTTGTAGGATGCTTTAAAAATGTACTGGATGCCCAGTTTCTGACAGGTAGCCGCCAGCGCCTCCGCTGTGGAAAGCACCATGGCTTCGTTTTCCACCACACAGGGGCCGGCAATCAGCGTAAAGGGTTGTCCTTGCCCGATGGTTAATCCCGCAACAGTTACCAAACGGCTCATTTTTCTTCCTTTACTGATGGTGACGGTACGTGCTCCTGATGCGCCAGAGACGCTTCCACAAAGCTAACAAACAGGGGATGCGGCTTCATAATACGGCTTTTCAGTTCCGGGTGAAACTGACACCCGATGAAATGGGGATGGTTGGGCAATTCCATCATTTCCACCAGCTGACCATCCGGGGACACGCCGCTGAAAACCATTCCGTGTTCCTGCAACAGGCGGCGATATTCGTTGTTTACTTCGTAGCGGTGCCGATGCCGTTCCATGATGAAGGTTTCCCCATACGCCCGGTGCGCCAGCGTCCCTTCTTTAATGACGCAGGGATAGGCCCCCAGCCGCATGGTACCGCCTTTTTGTTTTACGTCCTTCTGGTCTTCCATAATGTCAATTACCGGATACGGCGTATCCGGGTCAAACTCCCGACTGTTAGCCTCCCGCAACCCACACACATTGCGGGCAAACTCAATAACCGCGCATTGCATACCCAGACAAATGCCGAAAAAGGGAATTTGATTTTCCCGGGCATAACGAATGGCCATCAGTTTGCCTTCGATGCCGCGCTCCCCGAATCCCCCGGGCACCAGAATGCCGTGCACATCCTGAAAGAAGCGGGCCGCGTCCCCGGCTTCTTCCACATCTTCTGCATTCACCCACTTAATTTCCACCCGGGCATTGTTGGCCACCCCGGCGTGGACAAACGATTCCACAATGCTTTTGTAGGCATCCTTCAGTTCCGTGTACTTGCCACAAATGCCAATTTTAACGGTTTTCTTGGGATTTTTAATAACACTTACCACCTTTTGCAGGGGTTTTAAATCCAGAGTGTGTAACGGCATTTTTAACCGTTCCAGAATCAGGGCATCCAGATTTTGCTTGGCCAGATGAATGGGCACTTCGTAAATGGTTTCCACATCCCGGGCTTCAATCACCGCTTCCCGGCGTACGCTGGAAAACAACGCCAGTTTATTTTTGGTGACGTCGTCCAGGGCATATTCCGTACGGCAGACCAGAAATTCCGGCTGAATACCAATTTCCCGCAGGCGCATCACACTGTGCTGGGTGGGCTTGGTTTTTAGCTCACCGGCATACTTCAAATACGGAACCAGGGTTAAGTGAATGGCAATTGCATTTTCCGGCCCATGCTCCAGCAGGAACTGACGTTCCGCTTCCAGAAACGGCAAACTCTCAATATCCCCCACCGTGCCGCCAACTTCCACAATGACCACATCGGCACCGGTCTCTTTCGCCAAAAGGGTAATCCGCTGCTTAATTTCATTGGTAATGTGAGGGATGACCTGTACCGTGGCTCCCAGATAATCCCCCCGCCGTTCTTTGGAAATAACCGCGTGGTAAATCTGGCCGGTGGTTACGTTGTTCATGCGGGACATGTTTTCATCGATGAAGCGCTCATAATGCCCCAGGTCCAAATCGGTTTCCGCGCCATCATCGGTCACGTACACCTCACCATGCTGGTAGGGATTCATCGTGCCCGGGTCCACATTAATGTAAGGGTCGAATTTCATGATGGTGACCTTCAATCCCCGGGATTTCAAGAGAAAACCCAATGAGGCACACAAAATGCCCTTACCCAGTGAGGACACAACCCCACCGGTAACAAAAATGAACTTGGTTTTTTGTTGTTGACTCACACCCACACCCTATTGTTTGGTTAACAGTTTTTCCATTTTTTGAACATCTTCCGGGGTATCCACGCCCGGGGCGCAACTGGCAACGGGTATCACCTGAATGGCATATCCGTGCCATAAAATGCGCAGTTGTTCCAGCTTTTCCACCGTTTCCAGCGGAGAAGGAGGCAGCGAAACGTACGTTTGTAAAAAGTCTGCCTGAAAGACGTACACGCCCACGTGCTGGTACACCCCTTTTAAGGGATAAAAGGATTCATCCCGAAAAAACGGCAGGGGACTCCGGGAGAACAGCAGCGCCCGGTTGTGCCGGTCGGTAACCACCTTTACCACATTGGGATCCCGCCAGAGGGCTTCCTCCCGCAACGGGCATCCCAGCGTGGCTACCGTTGCATCGGTATCCCCACGCACGGTTTCAATGGCCTGCACTACACCATTCACATCCACCAGTGGTTCATCCCCCTGAAGATTGACCACCACGTCCGCTTCCAGCTCCCGGGCCACCCAGGCAACCCGTTCCGTACCGCTGGCAAACGTATTGGATGTTAGCACCGCCTGCCCCCCAAACGCCTGCACGGCTTCGGCAATGCGGGTATCATCGGTGGCCACTATCACGGCATCCACCCCCTGAATTTGGGCAGCGCGTTCATACACCCACTGAATGAGGGGCTTCTGGTGAATGCGGACAAGGGGTTTTCCGGGAAGGCGGGTGGAACCGTAACGGGCAGGGATGATGACCACACAACGCATACTCATTTTACAACCTTGGGTACCTTGAAAAAGTTACCTTCCCGGGATGGCGCATTGGCCAGCACCTCATCCACCGGAAGGGAGGGTTTCACTTCATCGGCACGCATAACGTTGTGAATGTCCGTCGTATGGCTCAGAGGTTCCACATTGGAGGTGTCCAGTTCGTTCAGTTTTTCCACATATTCCAGAATTTTGTTCAGCTCACGGGTAAATCGCTCCAGTTCTGCTTCCGTAAATGTTAATTTGGCCAATTTGGCAATGTGTTGCACTTCCTGAATCGAAATTGCCATATCTAATTTCCTTTTTGTTTTACGCTCTGGTATTGAACCTTAATATTAAGTTCCAGACCACGGCTTCCCCCTACCGGCATTTCGGAAAAACATGGTCAATCCACAGGAACCCGGAGATTCAAACAGCAAAATTTAATGGATGCGGTAAAAATACGCAGCAAATAAATTAAAAAAACCAAAATTCAGTGCCGGGTCAGTATCATTACGGCGTGGTGTCGTTCAGGCGTTTTACAAAAATACCTTCACAAATTTCCCGGTCAAGGGCAAGGGTGGTTCCCCCCACTTCCAGTACAAAAGAGGGCTTGCGTTGAACTACCTTCAGCGTGTTGCCGGGGAAAACCCCCAGTTGGTGCAATTTGCGCCACCGTTTTTGGTGGGCCGGTAGCATGTAGACGATTTTTACCCGCGTACCCAGCGGAACGTTTACTAAGGGTTGTACCAGCGGCTCCACATCATTGATGTAATTGACACAGCATTTGCCTTTGGGAATGGGATTGTTGTGCGGGCAGACGCGCGGATGCCCTAAAAAGGTGCACACACTGTCGGTCACTTCCGGGGAAAGGATGTGTTCAAAATTACAGGCTAAATATTCATAGTCCGTTGGGGAAACATCGAACAAATCCGCAAACAGCCGTTCTGCCAGGCGATACCGACGGATGATTTCTTCGGCAGCGTGGTGTCCCAGGGGAGTAAATTCCACGCTATCCCCTACCCGCCGGATGTATCCCTGCTCTTCCAGAATTTTCAGTCCTTCGTCCAGGTCAGCATTTTTGTATTCCTGCTGGATGGCTTCAATGGAATGTTCATTCTTTTCGCCTGCTGTCCAGATGGACCGCAACAGATGGTCAAGATGTTGTTTGTCCATGTTTTTCCCGCTTCCGTGAAAACACGCGCTTCAAGAATACAACCGTACGGCTCTCCGGGGGCATTTCATACCCGCAATTGGGACAACACACGATCTGACACCCGTGGTTTAACGGGCACGTGGTACACCGGGAATTGTTCCCGTGGTCAAATTCGTAACCGCATAACGGACATTTCATTAAAACTGCACCCCCAGTAAAATTAACGCCCAGTTCAATAAACCGCCCACTAAAACGGCAAAGGGAATAATAAAGGCCGTCATGGCCAGCGCCGTTTTTAAGCCGCGTTCTTTAATAATCATTAGAAAATTGGCAATACAGGGCACAAACAACGTAATGGTAATAATGCTCACCAGCACCTGATTGCCATTTAATAACCCATCCTGCGCCAGATTAAAGAGACCGGCTGCACCGTAATCCCGGCGCAGAAACCCGATTAAAAAGGCATCCGTCGCTTTGGCTGGTAGTCCCAACCAGTTTTGCACCACCGGACTGGCTACGTTGCGAATTGCCCCCAGCACCTGAATTTTATCCAGCACAAACAAAATGGCGGTACCCAGAATAAACAGGGGAATGACTTCTTTTAAGTACCATTCAATACGGGCAATGGTTTTGTACAGAATGTTGG
>WGBF01000024.1 GCA_015494485.1 bacterium
ATTGCTGGCCGTATCCGATACGACCGATAACGAATCGGCGACAGAAATCGGCACGCCGCCGGAGGGACTTTGCCGTCCCCAATACCACAAACCCAATAATATCAGCGTGAGTACAAAAACGGCAGCCAATAAAATTCGTTGAATTCCCTTATTTTGCGGTTCCTCCGCAGACACCGCTGGCGCAATGGGTTGGGGTACGGCTTCATCTGTTTCCGCGGGTTGCAATAGTTTCCGAAATGCCGTTGCCACTTCAAGCGCCGATTGAAAACGACGGGCGGGGTCTTTCTGAAGCATCCGGGTAACGATAGCTTCCACCGCTTCAGGGACATCCGGATTTACCGTTCTCACTGACGGAGGCTCTTTGGACAAAATATTGGCAAACACGGTACTCATTTGTTCGGCATAAAAGGGATGCGCGCCGGTAAACAATTGATAATAAATCACCCCCAGGGCAAACACATCCACTGCCGGAGTAGGCGGATAATTGTTGATTTGCTCCGGAGCCATGTACAGCGGCGTGCCCAGAATTCCCCCACTGTGGGTAATGGCATTCATAGTTTCCTGGGTGGCCAGCCCGAAATCGGTAATTTTTACAGAACCATCCCGCGTAATCAGGATGTTGGCCGGTTTTAAATCCCGGTGCACAATTCCATGCTGATGCAGGGCGCTTACACTTTCGGCAATTTGCCAGCAGAGGCGAATTTTCTCTTTCCCGGACAGGTCA
Organism: bacterium; assembly: GCA_015494485.1. Classification (GTDB taxonomy): domain Bacteria; phylum Calditrichota; class Calditrichia; order RBG-13-44-9; family J042; genus WGBF01. Next base: position 725 of record WGBF01000024.1, read on the forward strand.
TGGTGGTTGAGGTAATGTTCCAGGTCATCGCCGTCCACAAATTCCATGGCGATGAAATATTTCCCCTCATCTTCGCCAAAATCATAAATTTGCACCAGGGCATCGTTCTTCAAGGATGCCACAATACTGGCTTCCCGTTCAAAGCGCGCCAGCAGGGATTCGTCCCCGCCGTGATAAATTTTCAGGAAGGTCTTTCGCTTCAGCCGTATATGGAGCGCCTCGTAACTCTGCACCACACCCCGGTCCGCAATTCGGCACACCAATTGGTAGTTGCCAATACGTCGTGTTTCCGCTTCGGCCATTTACAAGCCCAATTCTTTTGCTTTTTGCTGCAAGGTGCGTAATGAAATTCCCAGACTTTTGGCAGCGCGGGTTTTATTGCCGTTAAATTCCTTAAGACGCTGGATAATCAACTGATTTTTAAATTCCTCCAGAGTACCCTCAAATTTGGGCACATCCATTTCATCCAGTTGAATATCATCCACATCAATCACATCCCCTTCCGCCAGAATTAATGCCCGTCGAATAATATTTTCCAGCTGGCGTACGTTCCCCGGCCAGTTGTAATTCATCAGTTTGCGCATGGCGGCTTTGGTGATGGTTACTTCTCTTCCTTCGCTTTCCCGCTTCAAAAAGTAGTCCACCAGCAGCGGGATGTCTTCCTTCCGGTCCCGCAACGGTGGCAAATGAATATTGATAACATTCAGCCGGTAGTACAAATCCTCCCGGAACTTGCCATTTTTTACCAGCTCCACCAGATTCTGATTGGTGGCAGCGATGATACGCACATCAATTTTTCGCACCAGATTTTCACCCAGTCGAATAATTTCCTTATTTTGCAATACCCGAAGCAATTTGGTTTGCAGTTCCGGCGGCAATTCGGAAATCTCATCCAGAAACAATGTCCCTCCGTTTACCGCCTCAAAAAGCCCCACCCGGTCAGTAGTGGCTCCGGTAAAGGCGCCTTTTTTATACCCGAACAATTCACTGTCCAGAATGGTGCTGGGAATGTTGCCGATGTACTGGGCAATGAAGGGTTTGTTCTTCCGCGGGCTTAAATCATGGATGGCACGGGCAACCAGGTCTTTTCCGGTACCGTTCTCCCCCGTTAACAATACACTGGCATCCGTGCGGGCCACCTTGCGAATTAACTGAAACAGGCGTTTCATAACCGGCGTTTCCCCTATGATATTGGGGATGCCCAGCGAAGAGTCTACCTGTTTTTGCAGAATGACGTTTTTATTCTCCACTTCCCGCTTTTTTAAAATATGCTCCAGAGTCAGTGAAGCAATAGGGGCAAAAAAGGAAAGCAACTGGCGGGCTGCTTCGTTAAACTTCTGACGATTGTGACGGGAATCAAAGTACATGATGCCGTACAGGCGCCCTTCCACAATCAGGGGAAACGCCAGCACCGCGTGAATTTCATTGGTGATGATGCTCTGGCTCACCTGAAAATCCTGCTCTGCCAGTACATCAAAGGAAAGCACCGCGTCACGGGTCTCCAGTACTTTTCGAAAAATGGTTTGGGAAAACCTGGGAGAATCCTCTCCGCCTGCGCCCCGAATCATACGCGGCACAAACGCATCCCGCTGGGCATCGTAGTAAATAAAGGCCCCAATTTCCGCACCCGTTTCCTGAATAAGCCGATCCAGTATTTTATTTAAAACGTTTTCCTCATCTCCCACAGTGGTTAATGCATGGGTGAGCTCATGAATAACCCGCAGGTTTTCCGGTGTTAACTGGTCGTAGGCAATTTCCATTACCTTTTTCATGGTTCACCCGTTTTTTATTTAAAATATTGAAATTGTAACACACTGGATTCGGCAACATTGCCGAACTCATCTTCAACTTCCAGATTCCATAAATACGTCCCGGTTTCCAGAGAAGCCAGAAAATCGGGATCGTTCAGCTCAAACTGGGTAGCGGTGGAGGGAATCGGGTAAAATTCTCCGATTTTGGTAATGGTTCCCGCAGAAGCATACAACACCACCCGAAAATAAAACGGGTAATCCAATTGCACCGCCTTCCAGGTAAATAAAATACTGCCGCTTTCCGCCCGTTCGGGATTGGGTAACAAGGGGGTTAAATCCGTGGTAATCACCCGGCGCAGCACCAGCGGCTCCTCTACAATGCTATCCCGGTTGGTATTGTACACCACCAGTTTAAAATTTAACCCGGGTAATTGCCCGGCAGTAATTCGGGGCGAAATCTGGTTTTTATTAAACAACACCTCAAATGAGGAATCGGTACGGGCAAGGGTTTTGCTAAAACCGCTGTCCGGTAACTGCAATGTGACTTCCTGAATATCGGCGTCCCCATCGGGGTCATCGATGATAGTTTCCAGCCGAATATAATCCACCTGAGAAGCCACATTATGAATCGTAACAAATTTCAATCGGCGAATTACCGGCTTAGCATTTAAAAACCCCACAAATTGGTTGGAATTGGCCAGAATGGGAAACCGATAGGTTGCCGGGAAATATCCGGTTTTGGTGAGCAATACGGTTATGGTGTCTACACGGGGATGGGTCCAGAAAATACGCCCCTGATCATCCGTAATCCCCGACAACTGGAGTTGAGGCTCTACAGCTAACACACCCGACACCCCCTTCTGCGGATTTAAAAAATGCTGTACCTGGATACGGGTTTCCACAATATCC
>WGBF01000025.1 GCA_015494485.1 bacterium
CCCCAGATTGGAAGGGCCCAGCCATCGGGAAAGCAAAATATTGTTGGTTAAACTAAACAGGAAGATGAAAACCTGTACCAGAAAGGTAAATCCAATAATTTTATTTAACCGCTGACTCATAAGACCATTCAATATCCCGTCCGTACAGCCGAAAAGTAACGGACAGCCCCGGTGCTTCCAACCGGGTTTTTATTTCGCTGAAGAGAAATGCGTCGTTTTTGAAGACAAAAACGGGATGAATACCATTGCCGGCAGCAAACTTCAGGAGGGAGAAAAAACATCTTGCTACCCAATCGCACCTGTTGCCGATGAACCAGAAAGCTTTCATTCCCCGAGTTTAGGTGGACCAGGGCAATTTTTCCAGATCCACATTCCCCCCGCTCAAAATGATTCCTACCCGTTTGCCTTCAAAGAAGGGACGGTTTTCCAGCACTGCTGCAAACGGTACTGCTGCAGAGGGTTCCACAATAATTTTCATGCGTTCCCAAATAAGCCGCATTGCCCGGACAATAGTCTCTTCCTTCACGGTAAAAATACGCTCCAGTTTTTCCGAAAGAATGGCAAAGGTAAGTGGCCCCAGCGCCGTGCGGAGACCATCGGCAATGGTGTTGGGATTCTCCGGCGGGATAATGCGTCCTGCTTTGAGAGAGCGGTAGGCATCATCGGCATTGGCCGGCTCGGCCCCAATGGGGAGGGTGGAAGGGCGCATTGCCCGAACGGTAATGGCCGTACCGCTCATTAAGCCACCCCCTCCGACCGGCGCCAGCACAACATCCAGTTCCCCGACCTGTTCCAGCAGCTCCAGTGCGGCGGTTCCCTGTCCCGCAATAACATCGGGATTATTGTACGGATGAATGAAGACCGCTCCGGTCTTTTCCACAACCTGCTGCAGGGTTTCCTCCCGCGCCTTCAGGGTGGGTTTGCAAAAGGTAATCCGGGCACCATAATCGCGCACGGCTGCAACTTTGACTGCCGGGGAGGTTTCGGGCATTACAATGTAGGCAGAAGTTCCCCGCAACTGCGCCGCCAGTGCCAGCGCTGCAGCATGATTTCCGGAGGAATGGGTCGCTACCCCTTTCTGCAACTGGGATTGGGGGAGACTCATGACCGCATTGCTGGCCCCCCGGAATTTAAATGCCCCGACCCGCTGGAAATTCTCACACTTGAAAAACAGCTCCGCACCACTGATTTCATTTAATAGCCGGGAGGTCATCACCGGCGTATGGTGAACCACCCCGGCAATGCGCTTCATGGCCTGCAGAACATCATCGAATGTGGGTAAACGTTCCGGCATCGTCATTTATCCAGATCAACGACATCCAAATACACAGAAACGCCCAGAACAATTGCTTGTTCCGGGGCAAAAATATACAGCTTTTTGGCATTCTGCGTATCCAAAATATTTTTTCCTGCCGGTTGTACCACTTCCCACGCTTTATACCGATCGGATTGTATTCCAATCCCCCAGCGGGTAAGCAGGGTGGCATTGAATGAAAATTGATTCGTGAAACGCCATTCAACCGTGAACGTGCCCAACACGCCTGCATCCAGCCGGCTAATCCGGGTTTTGGCAACTCGGTCTCCGGTATCCTCGGTCCATTTCATTTTCCTTTCCCAGAAACCAGCACCAACGGCAGGTCCCATCCCAAAAATGCCCCGAAATCTCCGGGTTAACGGCAGATACCACAGGTACTGGACCGCCACATGTACACCCGTACCCAATTCGACACTCACGGAAGGTGTACCATTCTGCCCTTGATGGTCATTGCTGAACTGTTGTTCGTCCGGATTGGCATACCCCCAAAGCCCAATCTGCCACCCATGCCGGGCGGAGACATTTCGCCTGGCGAAAAGGTACAGATTTGTAATGGGGTCCTGGTTTAAAGTGGAGAATGTTGGCTTACCGCCAAGCTGGACAGCCCAGCGGTAATTTTCCTTCTTTTCCTGGGCAAGCGACGTATCCACGGATATGGGGATTTGCGCCCGGGCACTGTAAAAACATGTTAACAACAGTACCCCAATAATCACACGTTTCATCATAGCCCCCGATTTTCTGATAGATTCATTTGGTTTTCCAACACCAACTGGTTATGCAAATCGTTACCGTGTTCAACCATCAAAATAACAACGTAATCCCTAAAAACACGCCATTACTGATAAAATCATACGAATTTGTTTTATCGATTTTCTTACTACCAAATCTTTTGGTATTTGTAGAAGTCACCAGACGGTAATATTCATTTTCTTCCTGTTTTAAAGAATAATATATCTGCCAACGATAAAAAGCGGTCAACAACAGGTTTTTAAGCACGCGAAAATCAGTACCTACTGTGGCCGTTAACCCAAAATCTACTTTGTAATCTTTAATAATAAAAACATTTTGTTCGTCGGAAGATATGATTGAATTTTTCTGATTAAAATTATTATAATAAGACAGGAATGGTCCAACCCCAAATGTTCCGGAGATTTTATGATGCACGCCCACAATCCAGAGATATTGTGTAATAACCGAAAATTGAATTTTATTCGTTTTTATATTGAAAAGATCTTCTGTTGTATCCGGTGTTTCCTCTGATCGATTCAAACGGCTTCCAGATAAATTACCGGCAACACCCACTTGAAGTGCCCGGGACGGGGAAAAATAATACCGTCCGGACAGCAACGACCCCTGAAATGTGCCTAAGGTAAAGTTGGGCCTTACCGCAAATTGAATCGCCCATTTTTTAAAGGCATCCGATGATGCCGGATTAAGCGTATCGGATGGGGGTGTTCCAGCAAACCCAGCCATTACCAGAACGCAAACCCATAAAAAAGCCCTTATTTTGGTAAACATAAGCATCCCTCCGCGTGTTTTGGACTGTTGGTATTATTGAAAAAATTTTTCCCGCCTGTCAAAAAACAACACGAATGCGGTGTTCTATGTTAAACCAACTACACGATATCAGATTTTAAAATGAACCTGGTGGTTGTTAAAGTATACGGGAATCGCAAATATTATTCAAGTTTTTTAATCTTTTTAAAAAGAAAACGCCGAAAGCCCACTGTTCCCTATTGGCTTTCGGCTGAATTGGATGAGAACCTCCCGCGTTTTTCTCAAATGTGTTTAACGAAAATTATAGACAATACCTACAAAAAATTTATCTGCTGTGATGTTCTCAAGCGTTCCGCCGGGGGTTAATTCATCTTCACTTTCCCGCTCCCATTGGCTTCGCATCGCTGTTACATCCAGACGCACGTATTCATCCAGCTGAATACCAATGCCTGCCGTATATACCTGTTTACCCATCTGTTGGGTGGCGCCTTTCAGTGGAGACGGTAAATACATGTACCCCCCGCGTAAAACGGTTGCTCCCTGATTAAACCGGAGCTCCCCACCAAAGCGGTACTCCATCGTTGCCCGATATTCTTCCTGAAAACGAAGATTCTGATCGGAAAAATACGCGTAATCCGGGTCGCTCAGTCCGCCTTCCGGGATAACAAAACGTGTTTGGGTCCAATCCCGAAACCGCACACTGGCCGCCAGAGTAATGAACTTGTTTTGCAGGGCGATTCCACCATCCGCATAAAACGGGGTCCGAACTTTGTACTTAAACTCCCCGCGATCCAGCTCTGCTGCATCGCTAAAGCCATCGTCAAAAATCAGCTCATCATCGGCGTAATAGGATTCAGAAACCGTAAACGTCACCGGCAATCCCAGGGTCGCCCCCAAACGAATTGCCTGCCCCATTTTCATTATCAACCCAAATTTTAATCCCGTTGCACTGTAATCGCTTTGAATCCCTTCCTTGTAGGTGTACTGGTAGTAATTCCCTGGAGCAATTCCGTAAATATTATCCACATCCTTCTGGACAAACGTAAGCTGGTAGTTATTACGCCCCCTCCAGAAATCCACGGACACGCCCATATCCAGTGCGGGTGAAAGTGCAATGCCGGCCCCAATCGTCCATTGATTTAATCCGCCTTCATCACTCACCCGTTCTTCCTGCTCCACAAACTGGTCAAATGGATACACATCCACATTTCCCGCATCGTCTTCCAGTTCAAATTCCAGCCCGTTGCTAAGGGGATTATATCCCCGAAAACGCAAAATGCTGTCAAACTCCTTGACCCGGTTGTACCCAAATCCAATCACAAAGCTGCCGCGGGTGGTGGGCAACTTCATGCCAATGCCAATGCTTCCCAAACTGGTAAACCGTTCCAGGGCATCCGTTGGCGTCCCCTGAAATGTTGCCTGATTATTAAACCGCAAATGGGTTAATTCCCCGTAAAACTGAGAGGTCTTCATGGAAGCCAAACCGGCGGGGTTAAAATAAACACCGCTATAATCATTGGCAACGGCAGTATAGGCCCCGCCCATGGCCAATGCACGGGTACCAAATCCGGTTTCCCATTCCACAATTCGTACCGCATCGTAAGTCGATTGAGCGGTTAGAAAACTGAAAAGAGCAAACAATACCCCTATAGTGAATGACATCACTTTCATGGCAATCCCCTTATTTTTGAATTTTTCTTAGCGCCTACGGGACCGATGAGACCGCGTGTGCCCGGAACTGCGCCCGGAGGAAGAAGAGCGACTGGAACTTCCCCGGCTCCGGTAACTGGGAGCACTACTATGCCCCGAACTCCGTGACGAATGTGAGCGATAAGACCGGGAAGAACTCCCTGAATGGCCCCCATCCGAATTCCGCGACCGGGTTACCCGGCTACTGGAACGGGATTTTCGTCCACTGTCTCCGGAATCGCGGCTACTCCGCCGATGAATCATTTGCTTACGGCCGCTATCGGAGGATCGGGGACTCTGGCGATCCGGATGTAACACCCGCCGCACACGCCGGATAATTTGCCGTACCCGGGAGGTGGATTTTCCATTACTGGCATTGGAATAGCGGGTGCGATTCCCGCGGCGAACAATTTTCCGTTCACTTCGGGTGTTCCGCTCCTGGCGATCCCGAACCTGAATCTGGCGCCGGTGTACCGTTCGCGCCCGAACAGTGTGATCGTTTTTCGCCGGCGTATGGGGTTTGCGAATACCCGTACCCCCACGCGCGGGAACCGTATAGTCATCTCCCCGATTCACCACCGGATGCCGCCGTTCCCAATCACGACGTTTGTAATGCTCATCCGGGCCAGAATACCATCCCCAGCCCCAACCGGAATAATACGGATCCCAGTACCAGGGGTCCCAATACCATGGATCCCAATACACCACCGTTGGATACCGCCACCATCCGCGCCACGGGCGCCAGGGAGTCACAACAATGACAGGCGGGTAATACCCGTAATAATAGGGGGCCCACCAATAGGGATCCCACACATCAATGCCGACCCACACCGACACACTGCTGCGATTCCAATAATAGGATTCATCCCAGAAGGGATCAAAATACGGCCGCCAATCCGGATTATTAATATAAAAATTATTGATGACGGTCCGGCTTCCGTCATAATCTTCATATATGGTATCTGTCTCTACATAGGAATTGTCATACCTTTCAGCATATTGACCGTCCCCGTAATAAGATGGCGAAGTGCTTTTTGCGGGTGAGGTATCCACCGTGCTTATGGTTCCAAATGTGGTATAACATCCCTGAAATAC
>WGBF01000026.1 GCA_015494485.1 bacterium
GAATAAAGACGGCCGGGTGCACATCATCCATTGGAAAGCCATCTGGCAGGATGATATCGACAAAGGGTACCGGGATGTGCAAACACTTCATCCCAACTACTGGGTGGATATGTACTTTTTTGTAGATGAACCGGTGTTTGCCGAAGGGGAACTTCCCAAAGAACCTAATATCCGGCATTTTCAATCCATTGAAGCACAACGTTATATGCCGGGCATTTTCACCCGGAATCCGGTTTCCTTGGTAAATCGCACGACCCCGGTAGAAGAAGCCATGGCCGAAGGATTTGGCACCTTCACCACTCAGCCCCGTCAAAATGCCAATGGATGGGGCACATGGCAAAACAATCGCTGGAAGGTGGTCATTGTTCGTCCTCTGGTATCCGAAGACGTCAATGATGCGCCCATACCGGCAAAAACGGTGATAGCGTTTGCGGTGTGGGACGGAGGCGATAAAAATATCGGTTCGCGGAAAAATTATACCCCCTGGATTCCATTAATTCGACAAATTCAATAATTTATCGGGAGGCGACATGTTGACTCAAGTGCAACAAAATCAATGGTTATTTAAAGCGGATATCTGGCGAATTTTTAGTACCTGTTTTTCCTATCCGGAGAATGAGGCCGTAGCGAACATCCAGCAGTTCGGTAAGGAACTACAACCGCATAGTACCATCATCCCGGAAACCTTACCCCTGTTCCGTTTTTTACAACGCGCCTCATTGCATTCTACGCTGGAGACTGAATATTCTCAGTTATTTATCCAGGGGAATATCCCGCTTTCGGAAACAGCATATCATCCTTCAATCGATATTTACTCAGAACTTTCTGCGTTTTATCAGGCATTTGGGGTACAACCCATAAGTGGAGATGCACCGGACACCTTGGCGTATGAATTAGAATTTTTAGGAGTGCTGTGTGTTAAAGTAGCCCTTTCCCAGAATACCGAACAGCGGGAAATTGCATTTTCCGCTTACCTGGAGTTCGTTCGTAATCATTTGTTGCCAATGGTTGAAAAGCTTCATGAACGCTTGTCGGAAAATTTCCCGGAAGCCATATACACGCAACTCACAGAGTATTTATTGAATCTCTTGCGCAATGAAAATCGGGCACTTAGTTTAAATTAGCTCATTGCAATTGGGGTATTTTGTGAGAGCAATCAAAAGAGAATACAGAACATGAAAGGATTATTGGTAAGCCAAAAGCGGATTTTCCAGGCCATTTTTTTGAATTTTGCAATAATTTCTCTTCTTTTCGCGCAATTTTCCATTCAGGGACAAATGCGTCCCCGTGCAGAGTTTCGGCATGGATACCGTCAACCCCTTACCCAAAATGCTAAAGGTGCTTTTTTTATTTCCCAACGAAGTCGCCTTACCCTTGGATTTCAGACTGAATTGTACCAAATGAAATTTGCGATTCAGGATGTTCGGGTATGGGGCGATGAGGCTCATTTGCAGGATGTTCCTTCCCAGGCGCTTCATGAAGCCTGGGCACAGCTAAGGATAAATCCATCATTTTCTGTTCGGATTGGTCGCCAGGAATTGGTCTATGATGACCACCGCCTGTTGGGAAACGTAAACTGGACGCAACAAGCGCGCAGCCACGATGCCGTAGTATTTCGATTTCGAAACAATTCCTTAACGATGGATTTTGGCAGCGCGTACAACAACGATTCCGAAAAAAATGCACGCTCAACGTATCGGGTAAAAAATTATCGAACACTGGCCTACCTCTGGTTGAAATGGGCATCCCGGAAATCTATTCACATCAGCCTTTATGCCATTCACGAAACATTTGTTGACCAGGGTCTTGAAGCAACCAATACTAAAAATCGGCTAACATTGGGACCGCACCTTTTCTGGAACGCCGGTCTGTTTCAATTATACGTAACCGGATTTTTACAAACCGGTAAAACTGCGGATAATCGCGATATCCTGGCTTATTTTGGCGCCCTTCAAGTAAAACGACAATGGGGAGCGCTGGGTACGCAACTGGGTATTGAATATTTATCCGGCCAGGATAAAACCAACACTAACCGGTTCACTGTATTTAACACGTTGTACGCCACCAATCACAAATTTTACGGCACCATGGACTATTTTCTAAACATCCCCAAAGATACCCGGTACGGAGGACTAATTGACACGTATTTAAAATTACAATATGACGTGACATCCAAATCGAAAATCTCAATCGACACACATTATTTTCGTCTGGCATCGGATGTTATTCTGCCCTTTTACCCAACTTATTCAATTCCCGTGGAAATAAAACCCGATTTGGGGGTTGAGATCGATTTGGCTTTAAAAATAAAGCTACATGATAATGTGCATGTATTGGCGGGTTACTCCCAGATGTTTGGGACAGATTCCTTTTTTACCCTGAAAGGGGGAGAAAAAGACGTTACGCAAAACTGGATGTGGTTTATGGTAAACGTTCACACAGATAAATATTCGATAATCCCATGAGCAATGCGGTAGAATTGTTTTAGAGAAACATTTGACTACCACAAAGTTGATTATTATATTTAGCACGCTTTTTGACAACAGCGGACTTGAGATAAAAAGAGTTCGTTGAGAACTCAAAGAAAAACCAAAAGTGGCTGTTGTTGAGTAAAATTTAAAGCTCAGTTGGGAGAGCGTGGCGCAGGGCGCCAAGGTCAGGGGTTCGACGAGGAACCCTGTAGCGGTGTAAATTGAAATTTTGGTCTTTAATAAATGGGGCCGTAGCTCAGTTGGGAGAGCGTGGCGCAGGGCGCCAAGGTCAGGGGTTGCACGAGGAACCCTACAGCGGTGTAAATAGAAATTTTGTTCTTTAATAATTGGGGCCGTAGCTCAGTTGGGAGAGCGCTTGAATGGCATTCAAGAGGTCAGGGGTTCGACTCCCCTCGGCTCCACTAAGGAAGATGATGCAATGAATTTGCTACTAAGAACCGGTGAGGTTCTAAAGCAGATTCCAGAAGCAAGCACGATACACA
>WGBF01000027.1 GCA_015494485.1 bacterium
TAAAACTTGAATATTTGAAACAACCCTTTTTTCTTTTCGCTTTCCAACTCGGCGGTATACTTTTTGATAACCGCTTCCTCGATGGCCTGCTGACGCATCAGTTCCGCCAGCTCTTCGGGTGTGCAATCCCGGTGGGAGTGGAAGATTTCCAGCGCTCGTTTTTCATCCGCTTCGGTTTTTAAGCGCAACACATACGCACGTTGTTCCCGGGCGTCCCGGATCATCTCCCGAACTTTCATGCGGTTTTTATTTAACCGGTCAACGGTTGCGGTACCCTCGTTCAGGGACGTGGCCTTTTTAATGCGGTCTTCCAGTGTGCGGTCACAATATTCCAGCCGCTCAATTAGAATACGGCTTTTATCCAGGGCCTGGGTATATTGCTGCAATCGCTGGTGCAAATGCACAATCAGCCGCATGATGGAATAATAGCGGGAAACTTTGGTATCATACACCCCACTTTTAATCGCTTCGAACAAATAATGTGCTGCCAGCTTCTGCGCTTCACTTTCCGAAACAGGAACACCTTTCCAGAGCGTCTTTAATTCCTCAATAAATTTTTGAAAGGACTCATATTCCTGAAACGGGGATTCGAACGGATTTTTATGGGTGGAATGGTATTCCATCTGAATGGTTTTGCCCAGATTGTCGTAATTTTGCAGCAAGGGCAGGGCAGTGTCCCACAGCCCAACAAACCACTCATAATTTTGCTTAAACTCCCGGGCGTGTTTTTTCCAGAAGCGATATCCGTTTCCGGTGTCCGTTTCAATTTTATTCTCAATCCACTGGTTAAGCGTTTCCAGATTGTGGAGACTATTCATTAAATTCGCCTGAAGCTTCTGATACAAATCGAAGTAGGCCTCAATGTCCTTTTCCACTGCCTCATCGCTTTTATCTTGAGCCATTGCCATGCGGAACAGCCAGGATATGCGTAAATACAGCTTCCCGATTTTCTCGTAATTCCGGGCATAGTCAGAAGCTAAAAACTGCTCATACACCGCCAACACATGTAGCAGGTACTGGGCCGTAAACGTTTCCGCCGGATACTGAATGTGTTTCAGGATAGCCTGAACCAGCGGCTCACTGCTAATCCCTTTTAACAAGGCATTTTTTAAATCCACAAACCCGTTTTTAAACGCGTCGGGTTTGTTGGTAATAAACATTTTACGTTCATCGGTGTAATGGCAGTGGGGACAGTACCACAAATGGAAAAACTGAAGGTTGTAGTTTTCAAATTCGGGTTTGGCCCAATGATAGCGGGAGACAAACAAATCCTCATCGCGCTTTTCTACTGTATAGGCATAATCCCGGAGGTACTGGTGCACCGTGGACTTTTTACATACCGGGCACGCGGCCTCTTTATCGAAAAACGGTCTGTCTTCAGACGCTGACATTGTTCTCCCTTTCCCTGGGTTTAGTAAACCGATTATCGGCGAAAATTCCAAATTTCTATAATCAAAAATCCTGATTACCGACGAAAGCGGATCTGAATCCGAAGTTCCCGATTGCGGGCAGAATACGGGACACTCCCTTCCGGCACAGCGGGGATAATGTGGATGGCGTACTTCACCTGAAATACCAGGAAAGAAGCGAAGGGAAAATTTACCAGAACCGTCCACCGGTACCCCCGCCGATTAAAATACACAGAGCGGACATATCCCCGAAGATCCGGCTCCACCAGATACACCCCCGGCAACGCATCGGGAATATCAAACACTGTCCAGCGCGTCCCCAGCCAGAACGCACCACTGCGAATCCGAACGTCCTGAAACCCCACAAACCCGGATGTTTTGGCCGGCAGGGAAGGAAAAATCCACTGCAGGCGGGTGGTGAATCGGAACGGTTTAACCTGCCGCAAATCCCACTGAAGGCGGGCAAACCAGACGGGCGACGGCGCAGGCGCATACTCGTCATCCGTGGAATACCCTCCACGAAGGTACAACCGGTCTGTTCGGTTCCACCGATAGGTGAGCTGGAACTGGCTGCGGAATTTTAATGGCAGGGCACTGGATCCGGATTCCCACAATTTCTGATTCACCCACCAGAAGAGGGTCAGGGCTACTCGCGCTTGCAACCGACCTTCCAGATACCCGTAGAGCCCTTTGCGGTTCATGGCCCAGGCGGAAAAACTGCCCAGTTGCCGTCCCTGAAGGGAGAAAAATTGTTTCCCGTACCAGAACCCGACCATTCCCAGGCGCCACCGGTTTAAACGAACCTGAAAGGCAACCTGCCAGGCGGCCGCTTCCTGATTCTGCCAGGCAGCTTCCGCAGAAAAGCGAAATCCTTCCTGCTCAACATTCATTGCAAGGGCGGTGTGCCAGATCCAAGCATTCGGCGGAACCCGGAGTGTATTCTGCTGAACCATTCGGGAAAAACGCCGGGCGCGCACCAACAACCCCACCTGCCAGAACTCCCCGGAAACGCTGTGCCAGAACCCTGCCAGCATTTCCCCCAGCTGATTGCGTCGCTGGCTTTCGCTTTCTCCGCGGTGGTAACCGGTACGGTACAGGGTGGTGACCACAGAATCCCCTTCCAGGCGGGCGTCATACCGGCGCCAGGAGGTAAATACACCCATTGCCCATTGCTTGGTGAAACGGGCAGCTACTGCTCCCCCACGCAAGTAAGCCCATTCGTTGAAAGAAAATTTTTCCTGCAGACGAATGAAGCGCCGGTGAAACACGGCGCGCCCATACAGAGATGCCGGAATGCCGTAAGCGCGGTTTTGCACCAATCCCTGCCCAAAAGAAAGGGTGTAATCTCCCACAATCCCCATCCATCTCCCACCGGGAGAAAGCCATTTTACAGCGCCTCCCGCAAAATCGGCCCAGCGCGGTTCTTCTCCGTCTTTCTCCGTGAGCACAATGAACCGCAGCCCTTCGCCGTAGCGAAAGGAAAATTTCTGGCTGGCGTACAGCGCTTCCGGCCAGGTAGTGGGGACGCGTCCCTGCCACCAGCGCGTTGCGGTAGCAGAGGTCAACTGATACTCCATCTGCCACGGCTTGCGGGGTGCGTTCAGCCGCACATACGGCCGCAAAAACGTTACCAGTTCCGGAGAAAACCCCGGAATTTGCACCAGGGCATCCAGGTGTTGGAACGGCCCGTGTTGCTTCCGATAGGCCAGCAACGCCCGCGCTTGCTTTTCGCTTAAAAACGGAAGGCGCAACAATTCCGAAAGAGAGGCCCGATTCAAAATTACCGGATTCTCTTCCAGGTTCCGGAGCACCAGCACCATGTCATACTGTTGGTCTGCGCCGTCCGTCAGTGCTTCCAGTAAATTTTCCAGTTGCAGGCTATCCTGGGCCAGGAGGCATCCGTGCACCAATAGGAAAATGAGCCATTGCCGAATCATTCTCCCTCCGCAGGCACGTTTGCCCAAAGATTACGCACTGCCGCCGATTTTTGCAACTGCGGAACAGGCTGAAAACGAAATTTTTCGCTTTTTTATCTGTTGCCTCCATTGGCTATATTTTTACAATGCGAACCATGGTATACATCGGGTGGATGCTGGCCCTGATAATCAGCGCCGGGCATGCCCAATGCTGGCCAAGGAATGACTCTCTCCGCATTGCCGCGGATAACTGGAATTCCTTTTTAACGGAAGAAGAACGCCTATTTTACCAGAGCGATGTGTTCCCCTTCTCCCTGGCCCAAAAGGGGCGGTTTGCGGTGGAAAGCTGGCGGGGACTTCCCCCGGGCAGTCGCCGTTTCTCCTTTAATGGTTGGGACTTGTACAACCCCCTTTATGGTGCCTGGAACGTTCAAGTATCCCCCCATTTCCGCACCTGGCGGACGGTGGCGGAGATGTCTCCTTTGGTTCTCTCCTATCTTCCCCTCCCGCGGGCCCAGGAGCCACGGGTGGTTATTACTCATTTCCTGGATTTCGTATTGAACCTCTCCCTGATTGACATTGATTTTACCCGACAGTATTCCAAATCGGGTCGGATCTGGCTGGGCGGGCATAATTTTCTACGGCAGGGCAGTGAACCCAATGGCGCTTCTCAGATTCAAACGACCAGCTATTTTGGAAGAGTGGAACAGCGGCTAACCTCCCGCTGGACGTTTGTTGGCAGTTACTATCAGGCCCACAATGATTTTTACCTGCCGCCGGAACAACTCTTTGCGTTTACCAACGACCAGTTTAAGGAACGCGTTATTCTGGGCGCTGCGGGCATCCATGGGGCATTAGGCGCTTCGGATTCCACGGGTGTTTTTCTTACCGGCGGTGAATTTACCGACGCCTACCGCCAGAACCGCGTCCTGCAGCGACGGGGTATTACCCGCCGCTACGGGTTAACGGCCTATTCGTTCTGGACGCGCGCAGCTTTTCGCCTGGGGGTAACCAATCGTCTGGAGCACATCCGGGCTTCCGGCGTACCGTTTGTACCGCTGTCCGAAACAGAGAATCGCCTCTACCTTATTCTGGATACCCGTACCAGAAATTTCCGTCTATCCGGAAGCGGAGGGGTGTGGTACAACACTGCTTACCGCGCCTTTCCGGAAGGGAGTCTGAAAGCCCGGTGGCAAACGGACGCGTTTCAAATCACCGGAACGGCTGCCGTCCACCACCAGGCCCACAGCATGGCGTACCGGGCTCTGCAAATTGCCCCCGGAGCGTTTCAGTCCGCGGAACCGGCACGTATTCGCACCGCGGAAATCCAGGCCACGGTGCAGCCCTTCAGGTACCTGACCCTGGGCGCAGCCGTCTTTAGTTCACAATACAAAAACACGGCAGACCTTACACCGGATACCACCTGGCAGGTACGCACCATTTCCAACCAGGGGATTAAAGGGCAACTGCGCATGCAATTTTCCCGCTGGTGGCTGGCAGGAGAAATGACGTACAATTTCAACTGGGAGGCGGCATTTGCTCCCCGCTGGCATGGTCTTCTTCACCTGGGGATGAATCTGCAGCTCTTTCGGGGGGCACTGCGGTTGCGGGGGATCTTCACCCTGAATTATTTTGACCGCTTCTACTCCCTGCAATTTCACCGTTTGCTCCGGGCGTACATCCGGACGGCTACGGTGCGGGGGCCCTACCCCATTGCCGATTTTCGCCTGTTTGCTTCCATTAAAACGTTAACCCTCTATTTTGTGTGGGAAAACATGCTTTCCACGGATTATTCCTTTGTGAACGGCACGCTGGAGATGTTACGCATGTTTCGCCTGGGGGTACGCTGGACGTTATGGAACTAAGGGTGACGTTCTGCGGTTTGCCAAACAGTACATGAACGAAATACGAAACGGGTAACCGGAATGGCTTCATTTTCCGAGTACACCACATGGGTGGAAATTTCCCGCCGGGCTTATTTGCACAATTTGCAGGCTTTCCGGCGATTGGTTGGGCCAGCGGTGGAACTGACCACCGTAATTAAAGCCAACGCGTACGGCCACGGCTGGAAACCCATTGCCACCCTGGCGCGGGAAGGCGGGATCCGGTCATTTGCGGTGCACAGTCTGTCTGAGGCGCTACAATTGCGGGAAGCCGGCTTTACGGAAGATATTTTAATTATGAGCCAGCCGCTGGCTACTCAGGCCGATGCGGTAGTGCGGCACAATTTTCGACAGGTGGTGTACACCCTTCCCGTTGCGCAGGCATTATCGGAAGCGGCCCGGCGCCACCAGCGCCCGGCACGCGTGCATTTAAAAATTGAAACCGGTACGTACCGGCAGGGTATTCTTCCGGAAGAACTGCCTTCCTTTTTAACGGCGCTGGCCTCCCTGCCCGGCCTGGAGGTAGAAGGCATGTACACCCACTTTGCCAATATTGAAGATACCACAGACCACTCGTACGCCTTTTTACAACTGGAGCGGTTCCAGCAGGCAATGGAAGTGGTGCACGCCCACGGCTTCCAGCCGTCCAAAATTCACACCGCGTGTTCCGCCGCGATTTTGCTGTTCCCCCAAACGTATTTTACCATGGTGCGCCTGGGCATCAGTCAATACGGATTATGGCCGTCCCGGGAAACGTTTATTTCCTATTCCCATGCCCATCCGCAAAACGGACGCCATCTGTTACAGCCGGTGTTAACATGGAAGACCCGGGTGCTGCAGGTCAAAACCGTACCGGCGGGGGAATGCATCGGTTACGGGTGCACCTACCAGGCTTCCCGACCAACCCGGCTGGCAATACTGCCGGTGGGTTACGCGGATGGCTACGACCGGCGCCTGTCCAATCAAAGTTACGTGCTGATTCGCGGTAGGCGGGCACCCGTTCGCGGTCGGGTGTGCATGAACCTTACCATGGTGGATGTAACCGACATTCCCGGTGTGGTGCCGGAAGAGGAAGTGGTGCTTCTGGGTTCCCAGGGAGAAGAATCGGTTACCGCGGAACACCTGGCCGCTCTGATTGGCACCATTCCCTACGAAGTGGTTACCCGAATTAACTGGGACATCCCCCGCATTGTGGTGGATTAGAGCCGGCGTATTCTGGTAAAATCCCGCACCCTCCGGAAATTACACTTTCATGCTCAACTGAACGCGCCCGCGTTCCAGGTCAATGCCAATGACTTTGACCGTAACCGTGTCGCCCACCGCCACCACATCGTGGGGATTTTTAACGAACCGGTCTGCCATTTCACTAATGTGCACCAGGCCATCCCGTTTCACCCCGATATCCACGAAGGCGCCAAAATCCACCACGTTGCGCACCGTGCCTTGCAAAATCATACCTTCGCGCAAATCTTCCAGCTTTAACACATCGCTGCGGAAGATGATGCCGGGCATTTCCTCCCGGGGGTCGCGTCCGGGTTTTTCCAGATTGCTCAAAATGTCTTCCAGGGTGGGCACACCGATGCCCAGTTCTTCCGCCAGTTTAGTTAAATCCACCTGCTGCTGTTTGAGGCGGTATTTCAACTGGCGCCACTCCTCCGGATAGTTTTCAATGCTGAACTTTTGAAGCAGCTTTTGGGTGGCGGGATACGATTCCGGGTGAATGCTGGTGTTGTCCAGCGGGTTGTCGCCGTCGGGAATGCGGAGGAACCCCGCAGCCTGCTGGAAGGCAATATCGCCAATGCCAGGCACCTCTTTGAGTGCTTCGCGGGTGCGGAATTTGCCGTGCGCTTCCCGATATTTGACGATGTTTTCGGCTGTGCGGGCCGTTAAACCGGAAATGTATTTCAACAGGCTGGCGGAGGCCGTGTTTACATCCACCCCGACCATGTTCACGGCACTCTCCACCACCGCCTGCAGGGCTTCCCCCAGCCGCTTCTGGTTTACATCGTGCTGGTACAGTCCCACCCCAATGTGCTTGGGGTCGATTTTCACCAGCTCCGCCAGGGGGTCCAGCAATCGCCGCGCGATGGAAATATTCCCCCGCATGCTGGCTTCCAGGTCCGGAAATTCTTCCTTGGCCACTTTGGAGGCAGAGTACACTGATGCGCCTGCTTCGTTTACAATGGTGTAATACACCTCCCTGCCCCCGCTGGCTTTAATTTCCTTAATGAGGTCTGCCACCAGCATTTCCGTTTCCCGGGAGGCGGTACCGTTCCCGATGCCAATTAAATCCACGTTGTATTTGTCAATCAGGCGCCGCAAAATAGTTTTGGCACCGAACACGTCGTTCTGCGGCGGATGCGGGTAAATAGTGTCCCCTTCCAGATATTTGCCGGTTTCATCGATAACGGCCACTTTACATCCGGTGCGGTATCCGGGGTCGATGCCCATGATGATTTTCCCGCGCACCGGTGGCTGCAGCAACAGGTTCTTCAGGTTTTTCGCAAACACCTGAATGGCGTGTTCGTCGGCTTTTTCGGTTAACTCATTGCGGATTTCCCGCTCAATGGAGGGGAAAATCAGTCGTTTAAACGCATCGTGAATGGCCATGAGCAGTTGGTCCCGGGCAATGGCATCGGGATTGGTAATGAAGCGGGATTCAATGTGGGGCAAAATGCCTTCCGGATCAACTTCAATCGACACTTTCAGGAATTTTTCCCGCTCCCCCCGATTGATTGCCAGGATGCGGTGCGGCACAATGCGTTTTACCGGTTCGCGGTAATCGTAGTACATTTCATAATCGCTGCGGACACTGTCATCCCGCGCCACAGAACGCACCACGCCATGCTGGCGAACAAACTCGCGCACCGTTTTGCGGACGTCCGCGTCTTCTGAAACCATTTCTGCAATAATATCCCGGGCCCCCTGCAGGGCTGCTTCCACATCCGGGACTTCTTTTTCGGGATTCACAAAGGGAGCTGCCAATTCTTCCACGGTCCCCTGTGTTTCCTGCTGGGCAAATAATTTTAACGCCAACGGCTCCAGCCCTTTTTCCTTGGCAATGGTAGCTCGGGTGCGTTTTTTGGGGCGATAGGGAAGGTACAGGTCTTCCAGTTCCTGCATTTTGGTGGTTGCTTCTATTTTTTGCCGCAATTCCGGCGTGAGCTTGCCCTGTTCTTCAATGGATTTCAGAATGGTTTGTCGGCGTTCTTCCAGCGCGCGCAAATATTTAATGCGTTCTTCGATGGCGCGGATTTGTTCTTCATCCAGCTTGCCGGTCATTTCCTTGCGGTAACGGGCAATAAACGGTACGGTGTTTCCGCTGTCCAGCAATTCTACTGTGTTGGACACCTGAATGGCACGAAGATTCAGTTCCTGTGCAATCTGTTGATAAAAGGCCGCTTCCTTCATTCTCTCCTCCAGTTGGGTTTTTCAGCGCCCAAAGTTAACCGAAAAATGGGCGGCTTTCCAGCAAGAAATGGCATCCCATGCGAAGGCGGTACAATAACTTGTTTCTCCGGCATTGCCCGCCTAAATTTGGGCCTCATGAAGGCAATTTCCCACAACAGGCGGCCGGTGCTTAGCGTGGCGCCCATGCTGGACTGGACCGACCGGCACTACCGGTACTTCATGCGGCAAATTACCCGTCACACCCTGCTGTACACGGAAATGATTACCACCGGTGCCATTTTGTACGGCGATAAACACCGCCATCTGGATTTTTCCCCGGAAGAAAAGCCAGTGGCCATTCAACTGGGGGGAAGCGACCCGGCAGCTTTGGCGGAATGTGCCGCCATTGTGGAAAGCTGGGGCTATTCCGAAATTAACTTAAACGTTGGTTGTCCTTCTGATCGCGTTCAAAATGGGCACTTTGGCGCCTGCTTGATGGCAACACCGGAAACCGTGGCCCGCGCCGTGGATGCCATGAAGCGCGCTGTAAATATTCCGGTCACGGTTAAACATCGCATCGGCATTGACGGACTGGAGCGCTACGAAGATCTGCGTCGGTTTGTGGATGTGGTGGCCGCCGCCGGTACGGACCGCTTTATTGTTCATGCCCGAATTGCCATTTTGCAGGGGTTATCCCCCAAGGAAAACCGCACCGTGCCGCCGTTGCAATACGATCTGGTGTATCGCTTAAAGGAAGAATTCCCCCACCTGATCATTGAAATAAACGGCGGCATTACCACCTTCGAAGCGGCCCAGTCCCACCTCCGGTATGTGGATGGCGTGATGATTGGCCGCGCCGCCTATGAAAATCCCTACCTGTTTGCTACCGCGGACAATATTTTTTTCAACAGCAATCGTATTCCACCCACCCGGCGTCAAATCATTGAGACAATGGTCCCGTACATCCAACAAATGCGGGCACGGGACATATACCCCGCCCATATTCTCAAACACATGTTGAATTTGTTTAAAGGCAAGCCCGGCGCAAAGCACTGGCGACGCTTCCTCAGTGAAACCATGTACCAGCCGGGTGTCACGGAAACAGTATTACTTCAGGCAATGGAACACATTCCAGAATCCGTACTGGACGAACGCCCGGAAATTCCCGAAGAAAAGCCCTGCTAATAGTGGTGTTAAAAACGCTCTACATTGCCGTTGAAATGTCTGTCAAAAATGTTAAAACACCCGTCAAATTCTTTTAACAACTTTTCAACACGGCTGTTAATTCAACAACTTTTTAACATTCATTTTAAACTTTCGTCATTTCTCTTAACCTGAAAATGCCGATGAAAAGACCGTTTTGGCAATGTTTTAATAAGTGAACACCATAGTAA
>WGBF01000028.1 GCA_015494485.1 bacterium
ATTATCAGGGGCGCAATGATGGCAACAAAATTGTTATTTTCCCCAAAGGGGAGTATCAAAAAGGCCAGTTCGTCAACGTGCGCATTCTGGATGCAACACCCCATGTATTGCTGGGGGAAGTGGTGGAGATACTGGACAAATAGTGAGCTATCCCGACGCTTGCGCCGGTTTTTGTGCATGTTCAACTTTCAATTCCTGCGAAAGAACCCGCCTTGCATTTTTAAGGATAGAAATACCGGTTAACTGGATGAATTTTGGCGCCGCAAAAAAATTTTCCGGATTTAAATTAAATGATAGGAAATTTTTAATCTTTTTTTTAAACTCCCTGCGATTTGGGGGGATAATGTTGAGTTTCATTTAAACAAAGGTGTGGAGACATGCTGAAAGATTATTATCACAAATTTCACATCCCGGTAATGGGGACCGGGTTTTCGGTGGACACGCCCATTAAAGTGGCGCCATTGGGGATTACGTCCGTGATTTCAATTGTGGACGATTTGTTGCTGGAAAAAATCCGGCGGTATTATGCCCAAAAATTTAATCTGGAATACCGGAGCATTCCGCGCACCGCGGAGGACGGCCGAGCGAAGCGCATTACGGCCTATCTGGAAGTGGTGAAAGAAATTGTTTCCCGGAAATTCGAGGAAATTAAAAACCAGCCCTTCTTTGTGAGCAACGATAAAGCGCGGTATTTCGAGCTGCTTCCCGATGACCATTTTTTGAAAAAGGCCTATCTAACGCTCCTTTCTTTAACAGATGAACACCAGATTCGCAAATTGGCAAAGGAATTGACGGAGAAGATGCGACCCGGTTCCATTGATGTAAACATCATGGTAAAGGTGGACCGGCTGACGTACAATAAGAACGGCGAACCCCGGGGTGAGGAGCACACGGATGCCAAATCTGCGCTGCGGGGATATGCCAACAGTTCCCTGGAATCAGCCGTGGTGTTTTCTGCAGGCATTAATCAAAGTTTGTACAATTATGTGGCAAATTTCCGTGATTTTTACCGGGATGAATACGGCAAAATAAAGAAGAAAATCATCATTAAAGTGAGCAATTTTAAATCGGCTTTAATTCAGG
This sequence comes from bacterium, assembly GCA_015494485.1. Taxonomy (GTDB): domain Bacteria; phylum Calditrichota; class Calditrichia; order RBG-13-44-9; family J042; genus WGBF01. The sequence goes on from WGBF01000028.1 coordinate 1,084, forward strand.
GCAAGTACCTGGCCCGAAAAGGTCTGGAAGTGCACGAATTCCGCATTGAGTCCGGTTTAAACTGCGGCGGACATGCTTTTGCGTCCAATGGGGAGCTGTTGCCGGTAATTTTACAGGAATTTCTGGAAAAGCGGGACCGGCTGGTGCGGGAATTCAAGCCGTTAATTGAAAAATTTTACCGCAAAATGGGCTGGGGAAGTGCCGATGCTGCCTACCAGGAACAACCCCTGATTACCGTACAGGGAGGTATTGGCACCAACGGCGAAATGCGGCGTTTGATTGAAGATTTTGGAGTCGATATGACCGGATGGGCCAGCCCCTTTCTGCTGGTTCCGGAAGTAACCCGTGTGGATACGCCCACCCGAAAATTACTGGCGGAAGGGAAAGAAGAAGATTTTTATTTGAGCGAGATTTCGCCGCTGGGGGTACCGTTTAATACCATTCGGGGCACGTCGTCACAGCAAATGATTCAGGAAAAATACCGTCAGGGGAAACCGGGATCCAGTTGCCCCAAGGGATTTTTACAGGCCAATACCGAGTACACCGAACGCCCCATTTGTACCGCTTCAACGGAATATCAGAAAAAGAAATTAGCAGAAATTGAAGCGTTGCATTTACCCCCTGCGGAAAAAGAAAAGCGGGTTCAGGGAATAATCAATAAAACCTGTCTGTGTGTGGAGCTGGGTACCAGTGCCCTGGTGGATATGGGCCTGGCGCGGCGCGATCGGGTGGCACAAACCATTTGTCCGGGACCCAACACGGCGTATTTTAACCGGGAATATTCTTTAAAAGAAATGGTGGACCATATTTACGGGCGAATCAAATCGCTGGTACCGGAAAACCGTCCGCACATGTTTGCCAAGGAAATTATTCTCTACGTGGATTATTTCAAAAAATTAATTGAGAATAGCCAGTTCTCTGTGTCCGAAATTCGTACCCTGAAAACCTTCAAAGAAAATTTAATTCAGGGCATGAACTTCTGCCTGGAAATTGCCCGGAAAAAACCGTTCCCGGGAGAAAATCTTCAATCCATTATTGATGTTGTGCGGGAACAGCGGGAACGTCTGGAACAACTGTTTGCTTCTATTCCGATGGAAACCTCAGAAGTCGTAGCGTAAAAGATGATGTTATCAATTTAATTTACCCTTAATTTTTTATTAAGGTTTTAAAAATGTAGGGTGCAAATAATGATTACAAAAAATTTGGAAGAAAAATTAAAAAAAGTTTCCCCCGATTTAATTCCGGAGTTATTGGATTATATCGATTTTTTACTTTATAAACGGGATAGAGTCGCTTCAAAAAAAGGTGTGTTTAATTTTACTTGGCAGGGGGCTTGTCAGAGCTTTCAGAAGAGATGAATGCCGTAGAATTACAACATAAATCACTGGAATGGCATTAATGTATTTAGTTGATAGGTTATAAAATGATTATCAAGGGATCTCTATATG
>WGBF01000029.1 GCA_015494485.1 bacterium
CGTACCCGTTCGGCTTCCGTACCGGTCAGATTGGTGACATCTTCAACGGTGGTGCAAAAGCAGGTGGGACATACCATGGTGCAGTTGGCACAACTTAAGCACCGCTGGGCGACTGTTTCCCAATGGGGCGATTCCAGATTCTGGTAAAACAGGTCTTTCAACCCATCAGTTTCCAGGTGTTTGGTAATGGATTGCGCGGCCTGTTCCATGAGCTCCTGGTGTTTTTGCAGCATGGCATTATCGGCTTCCCGGTAGGGCAGCGCTTCCAGAACCTCCTTGCCTTGCGGGCTTCCACTTTTTATCAGAAACACATGGGTATCTTCTGTGGCTATTTCCGTCAGTACCAGGTCATAGCCTTCTGTTGCTTCCGGGCCGGTTCCCCAGGAGGTACAAAAACAGTTGGCTCCCGGCCGGGTACAATTGACCGCAACGGTAAATATTTTCTCCCTGCGTGATTTATAATGGGGATCGGTAAACGTGCTTTCCATAAACACCTTATCCTGGATGGCGATGGCAGCCAGCTCACAGGCGCGGATGCCAATGAATGCGTAAGCCGGCGGGTCATCCTCCGGTGTTGAAATATTAAACGCATGACCATCTTTAATGGCTTTAAAGAGGGTTAATCGTGGTTCATGAAGGTATTTTTTAAACGACTGGGGTCCCACAACATAATTAAAATATGTTTCCTTTTCCGTGCGATGAAGGCGGTATGCTCCGGGCTGCTGGGTGTCCTGCCAGCCGATGGGCAAATCTGCGGGTGAGGAAAGCTCATCCAGTACAATGGTGTTGTCACGGATCGTGGGCCCAACCAGACGGTATCCCTTTTCTCTCAGGACAGAGAAAAGCAATTCCAGCGCTGCAGGTTCGATAACGACCATAGTAACCCCTTATTGGTTTTGGTGATTTATATTGGATATTCCGTGTGTTCAAGGGCATAGGGGGAGGGAGATACGCAGTATCGGCAGGAATTGAATACTCCACTACGGTCGTCATCGGCATCATTCCCCCATCCAGTTTCTATGAGAAAAATATCACAAGCAAGTTAAATGGTCAATAACAAAATATTTTTTTTAAATGCCAAATGCAACCACTATCGCTATCCGGCAAACACATTTTACCGGATAGCGATGAATGAATTACTCGTGAGTGTTGGCCCAAAAAAGTGCGTAGGAAAAGATGTAGGATATTACAGCGGCGTTTTGGTCTTTTTTGGGTGTTTCCGTTCGGAAATAAATTTCTCCCTCATCAGTATTGGAAATGAGCTTCTTCCCGGGTTTTAGTACAAAAAACGCAATGGGGCCTTTGGGGCCCTGAATTAAAAACCGGGTTTGATTTAAAAAGGATTGCAACGTGGCATTCCATACTCGCTTGTTGAATATCACATCAAATTTTAAATCCGACACCCCGATATCTCTAATTGTTATATACCCAACCGGTTGACCATTTTCTAAAATTTTTAGTTTAGACGGAAAGATGTGTTGAAAAATCATTTCCTGCGAAGTACCATTTTCCGATACGGACTGGGTGCCGGTTTTTGAAACGGCGAATGTTAGTTCGTGTGTTGTGTTGTCACCTGTCGTTACCGAAACTTTATGAACAACGACCCCGTGAACGGGCAGCGACTCCCCCGGTGCAATGTCCTGTAAAAAGGAAGGTATGACATCCAGTCGATCGTCGCTTTTCCATTGGACGTGAAAGATTTGTTCAGGGGTTTGTTGTTGAGATGGTTTGAATTCAATGGTGTACGTTTTTGCTTTTGTCATGAGCAGACTTTTTTCCTGGGGTGTCATAAGAGGAAATGTCATCGATGCACGTAAATTGGTGCTGGATAACGCAGGTGGAATTTGCATCTTTTGATGTTCGATCCAACTGCATTGGGTGAATACCAAACTGATTAGTACAATGAATATAAGTTTTTTCATGATTACCTCCATGTTCATCATTTTGAATTGTTGGAAGGAAGCCACACGATAGCATAGGCCCCGGCTTTACGGGTTAAGCGAACATCTGCAGAGGCAGAAGCAATATCGCGCGGAACAATGTTCACATCAGATTTTAATTCCCCGATATACAGGGCATCAGCCCCATGTTTGCGAGCCTCTTGTTTTAGTTTTTTTATGATTTTGGATTCGGTTAGCTGCGTAAAATTGAATATATCTACTTCTTCATCAATAATTAACATGCCGACAACCCGATAGGGTTTTGGCGGTGGATTGGAATCCGTAAAAACTGGGATGGGAGTATCATTCGAACGAGGAGGCAGTTGCACGTTATTCACCGGCATGTAAACGACGCGGGGTGCACAGGCGAATATCCAAATCATCCCTGATAATAAAAAAATTAAAATCCGTTTCATATTACCCTCCTATGATATTGGTTAGAAGTAATTGAATATGAGTGTTGTTCTCATTATCTCCCTTTTTGGTAATATTCGACGGCCATAAATTGTTTTATACGGCCATTAATATTTTTTAACAATAAATATTGTGCGATTTGGAACAGTTGTGCGGTAGCGCAAAAGGGGGCGTTTTTATCAAGGTTTTCCAGGTTTAAAACAATTGTATTAATTGAAGGAACATCCCTTAGGGCTTCACCATTGTTTAAAATGGTGAATTTGTCTAAATTCTTCGCATTAAAGAATTACGGAGGCGCAACAATGGAATATCAGGTACAGATTCTGATTGTGATGGTGGTGTATTTGGTGTTGCTGGTTGGGTGGGGTATTTACCAGGGCCGTAAAGTCAAGGACCATTCCGATTATGCCATTGCCGGTCGCAACCTTCCCGGCTGGGTAGCTGCGCTCTCAGAACGCGCTACCGGAGAGTCCTCTTGGGCATTGCTGGGCTTGCCGGGTTTTGCTTATGCCGCTGGCGTATCCAGCATTTGGACCGCTGTGGGGTGTGTGCTGGGTATTGTAACGGCATGGTGGGCGATTGCCTGGCGATTGCGCAATGAAGCAGAGCAGTTTCAAGTACACACCTTTACGGAATATATCGGCAAACGGCATCCGGAAATGGAATACTGGATTCGCCGGGTGGGCAGCGCCATGATTGTCTTTTTCTTCTTTTTTTATGTGGGTGCTCAGTTTTTAGGGGGTGGTAAAACCCTGTTTACCATGTTCGGTTTAAACCAGCAGTTGGGGATGCTTATTACCGCAGCAGTCATTATTCCCTATACGGTGTATGGCGGATTTCAAAGTGTGGTGTACACGGATGTGGTGCAGGCAATTGTGATGATTACCGCCCTGATTATCGGGCCGCTGGTGGGCATCGTCGTGCTGGCCAATTATCCCGATGCGTTTGCCCATTCCATTACGGCAGCATTAAGCCAGGCCGGGGATAAATACACGACACTTACCGGTGGGGTTTCCGGATTTGCGGCAGGCGTAACCATTATGGGTGGATTGTCCTGGTTTTTTGGTTACCTTGGCGGGCAACCTCAGTTAAGTATGCGCTTTATGGCCATTCGGGATCCGGAACAGGCAAAGAAAGGCCGGAACATTGGCATTGCCTGGACGGTAATTGCGTACCTGGGGGCGTTAACCATCGGATGGTTGGGGATTGGCTTTTTTGGCCCCCAGGGACTCTCAGACCCCGAATTTGTGATGCCCAAGGTCATGCTAACGATTTTCCCGCCGGTTATTGCGGCTATTTTAATTACCGGTGCTATTGCCGCAATGATTTCCACTGCCGACTCTTTGCTCATTCTTTCTGCCACAGAATTGAGCGAAAACTGGTTTATTAAAAACAAGGAGAACTCCGCAACGGAGAATCTGAAACGCTCCCGGATGATTACCGCTACACTGGCCGTGGTGGCGCTTTTGCTGGCGTATGTTTCACCCTCCAATTTGATTTATACGCTGGTAGGGTATGTATGGGCTGGCATTGGGGGAACGTTTTCGGTGGTCATTCTGTACACGCTTTTCTGGAAGCGTTTCCACGGGATGGCGGCGCTTATCACCATCATAACCGGAATGGTATTTACGATCGTGTGGATCAGTACCGGACTGGATCAGGTGATTACCGCGCGGGTGATGACGTTTGTGGTATCGGCAATTGTCGGTGGACTGGCTGCGATTCTTATTCCTGCTGCATCCCGGAAGAATCACTAATAATAGCTGATTTTGCACGTTGTAATAAATAGCATAAATTTTTTACCAAAATACCCTAAACCGCTCATTCGGAAACTCACCGGATGAGCGGTTTTTTAATGTTAGACGTGTTATTCAGAATGCGCTTATGAAAGCAATCCTTTTTTCCGTGCCCATTGGTAGAATAAATCCTGCAATTGTTCGAATGATTCAATAACAAACAACAAAGGCTGCATGTGCCACACATCGTATTCCTGCTGTGCAACAACATCCGGATCAAAGGGGCGTTTTTCCACCGCATCCGTCAGGCTGTGTTGCACTTCTTTGTAGGAGCTTAAAATACCATTGCCGTAAATCCGCAATCCTTCTCTGGATTGAATCAGGCCAAATTCCACGGTAAACCAGTAAATCCGTTCCAGTTCCCGTCGGACCGGTCCTTCGGCATTACCGGCCGCTTTCCCGATATCCTGGTAAAAATCGGCAAATTGGTGATGGGTAATCATGGGGGTGTGTCCAAAAATATCGTGAAACAGATCCGGCGCTGGGGTGTAATCCAGTTCATGCCGGGGGCGAATGTAATCCGTGCAGGGGAATACCCGCCGTGCCAGCGCCTGAAAAAACACTTCCTCGTGGAGCAGACCGGGTGCCCGTGCCACACCCCAGTTGGTTGTTTGTTGAAGCACCTGATGCACGTCCGCAAGTGCCGGAATGCGATTTTCGGGAAAGTGCATCAGCGCCAGCCCTTCTAAAAATTCATCGCAGGCGCGCCCCGGCAACAACGCCAGTTGCCGTTTGTATAATATGCGCCAGGTTTCCTGCTCTTCCTCGGTGTAGTTCGGATACGGAATGTCATCCCCTTCCGGCATGTGTGCAGGGCGTTTGGGGACAATCCGGGGGTCGTTCCCCAATTGTCCGGCTTTTTCGAAGGCAGACTGATCCGTGCTCCCCGGGGATTTATTTTCCATAGGTTTTGCTCCTTTTTGTTTTGTGTAGGTTGTTCAGGGTGTTCAGGCACCCGTATTCTGTCTGGCCTTAACGTGTTTCGCCCTCATTCGCAGAATTACCAGAAAATAGCCCTATGTTACCATGAGGGTGTTCCGGGATTACCGGGCATTTCGGATAGCCTCCACGGTGGCGGGATCTTCCAGACTGCTTAAATCCCCCAGGGGCTTATTCAAATAGGCTGCACGGATAACCCGGTGCATCACCTTTGCATTTCGTGTTTTGGGCAATGCCGTAACGAATTTAATTTCTCTGGGTTTTAGCGGTTTGCCCAGTTCCGCAATTACCATCTCCATCAATTCCTGACGCAGGGTGTCGGTGGGTTTGTGGCCGGGTTTTAACACGCAGAACACCACCACTTCTTCCCCTTTGACGTCGTGGGGTACGCCAATGGCCGCAGATTCTGCCACAGCGGGGTGGGCATTCACAATTGATTCTACTTCGGCCGGACCAAGTCGTTTACCGGCTACCTTGATGGTATCGTCACTGCGGCCTAAAATGTACCACAAGCCGTCTTCATCAATGGCGGCAAAATCGCCGTGTACCCATACGTTGGGGAACCGACTCCAGTAGGTATCCAGGTAGCGCTGGCGGTCTTTCCAGAAGCCGCGGGTCATGCCAATCCAGGGTTTGCGGATAACCAATTCTCCCACTGCCTGGCGAACCGGTTGCCCGTTTTCGTCCACCACGTCCGCATCCATGCCCACTACCGGCCCGGAAAACGCACAGGGCTTTAGTGGTGTAAAGAAATTGCCGCACAAAATTCCGCCGCTGATTTCCGTGCCTCCGGAGTAGTTAATAATGGGTTTCTCTTTATTCAACACATGTTCAAAAGTCCACATCCAGCTTTCCGGGTCCCAGGGACTTCCGGTAGACCCAATCATCCGAAGAGACGACACATCGTGTTTTTGAATAGGGGCAGTTCCGTGGGGTTTCAAGGCGCGGATTAGGGAGGGGGTTATCCCCAGGTGTGTGACGCGATGGCGTTCCACCAGATCCCACAATCGATCCACATCGGGGTAATCCGGCGCGCCGTCAAAAAAGACCATGGTGGCGCCAATAATGAGGGTGCCAAATACTTCCCAGGGGCCCATCATCCAGCCCATATCGGTAAACCAGAACATAGTGTCTTCGGGTTTCAGATCCATGGGGTGGAACATATCCTGCGCGGATTTGATGGGAAAACCGCAATGGGTGTGTACCGCCCCTTTGGGTTTACCGGTAGTGCCGCTGGTGTAAATAATCATGACAATGTCTTCTGCGTCGGTAATTTCGGTTGGGGCCTCTGTGGGTTGGTTTGCAATAAAATCATCCCACATTACGTCCCGCCCGGAGTGGAACGGAACATCCAGCCCCACGCGATTTACGACAATTACCTTTTCTACAGAGGGAACCTGTTGCAGGGCTTCGTCCAGATTGGGTTTCATGGCCACCTTTTTACCGCGGCGGAAGGCTCCATCCACGGTAAAAACGGCTTTGGCGTCGGCATCCGCTAAACGGGTGGCAATGGCCGTGGGACCATACCCACTAAACAGCGGTAGGAGGATGCCGCCAATCTTTACGATAGCCAGAAAGGCAATAGCCAGCTCTGGGATCATTGGCATGTAGAGCCCAATGGCATCCCCTTTTTTGAAACCCGCAGCCCGCAATGCTGCAGCCACGCGATTCACTTCCTGATACAACTCCCGGTACGTAAAGGTGCGCACGGTGCCTTCTTCCCCTTCCCAGCGCAGGGCTACGCGTTCCGCGGTTGGGGTATGTTGCCATTTATCCAGGCAGTTGTGAACAATATTCATCTTTCCCCCAACACACCAGCGGGGGAATTGAATCCCTTCGCTTAAATCAACAATAGACTGGTATGGCTGGTAAAATTCAATGCCCAGGTCTTCCAGGGCTGCATTCCAGAACCATTTAATGTCTTCAATGGATTTTCGATACAATTCGTCATAAGTGCGGATGTTGTGCCGTTGCATAAAGCGTTGCAGGTTGCTTTCCTGAATCCACGTGGGATTGGGGCGCCACACGATGGATTGCCCAAATGGAAACGTATCCGCTGCCATGCCTACCTCCGGATTTTACATTCCAACCTGCAATGTAGGGTGTGCCGCGTAAATATTCAATGAAAAAAGGGAAGAAAAAAACGGGGGTGGGGAAATTCGCAGAATAAATTTGATACGCCGGTTGTGTCCTTCCCCGTTTTGGGTGCATCTTATGGAATATTGAATGGAGCAACAGTGAAGCAAAACACAGGAGGACACCATGGAGAAGGTAATTATCTGGCACAACCCGCGTTGCCGTAAAAGCCGTGAAGGATTGAATTATTTAAAAGAAAAGGGAATTGAACCGGAAATTTATGATTACATAAAGAACGGGATTGATCCGGAAGAACTGGCGGAAATTATTCGCAAGTCCGGTTTACCGGTGGAGGCGTTTATCCGCACCAACGAAAAGGAATACCGGGAATTGGGATTAAAAGGAAAACAGTTAAGCGCGGAAGAATTTGCCCGCATTGCGGCGGAGCATCCCCGGCTGTTGCAACGACCCATTGTGATTAAAGGGGATCGTGTTGTTCTGGCGCGTCCGGCAGACCGAATTGATGCCCTGTTTCAGTAATATTAAAATGTGGCGTGGATTTTTTGTTTGGGTGCTTTTAGCACGATAGGGCTCCCCTGTTTGGGCCGCAGGAAAACCATTACATCGACGGTGCTGTTGGGAGACCAGTACGGACCGTTGCGCCACACAAACCGCAGCCGGTTGGGGAATGTTTCCAGCAGGGGCTGAATATCCGCTGCGGTTATTTCGACAGTATCCGCTTGATGAATAAGTTGCACTTTTTCAATCTTCAGCCCTGTGAGCAGCGCGGGATTATCCGCCGTAATTTCAATTTTGGCCCGTAAGGGTTTACCTTTTGGGGGGGATATGGGTTGAAAGTCCCGCCAGAGGTAAACGGTTACATGCAGAGAATCGATGGTTGACTCCTCCTGTTGATTCGTTGGTTGAACCATCAGTGTCTGTGCGAAGATCGTAACGCTAAGGAATAATAACCAGAAAAAAACAATATTCCGCATTGTTTCATCCCCCGTATTGATGATTGTTTTACGAAACCGCTACCCAATTGGTTCAAAAGGGTAGATGCGAAAATTTTCCGCGGATTGCCGAATTTCTGTTTGTCACGCCCGGTAAAGCAAAAGTATATTCATAAAAATAAGTGAGGACAAATCATGAAAATTGGGCGAACGGTTCTACTGGTCTCCATGCTTTTATTTCTGGCGTGTAATGCCGGTAACACCGGGCTTCAACGGAAAGGAGAACAATCGGGCATGAAAAAGCCACAACTCACCAGACAGGATATGATTGCCCCCGGTACCTGCCGTGTTATTGCCATTGTCAAACAAATTCGCTCCGATTATCGCGGTACCGGGCAAGATGATCCCTGTTCTCGGGTACCCTGTCGGGCGCTGATTGAGATTGAAACGGTTACCGGCTGCGGTGCTGGGATAACCCAGCCACTTCCTCTGCATCAGCCATTGCTGGCCCATTTCCTGCCCACATTAAATCCTAAAGTTGCCTTTCGGGGTACGAAGTATCCCGACGTAGCACCGTTGTACGTGGGGCGTCGTTTTGAAGCAATTGTTGAAGTACCTGCAGAACCCGCCGCGGGCTCTGTGCCAGTCATTGTGCAAAAATACACCGTGCTTCAATCGTCCGGGAAATAGGCCCAGGTGTGAAGGGCATCATTTTTCAGAAACTGAAATTCTGTAACTTAACTCCGATAATGAACAAACTTAATTTAACCGATGGAGGCTTTATGAATGTAAAACGTGTATTTGTGTTAAGCGCTATGGCGTTAATTATAACAATTGGAATACTGTATTTTCAAAGCGGGGATAATGGGGGAGTACACAGCCCAACGTACATAAAAATTAAAAAACCAACCCAGAAAGCAGCAATTGGCAATGCGGATGATCCCAACTCCCGCACCGGCTTTGAATTTCTGAAAATTCGGGACCCCAAAACCAATGTTGTTCCGCAGAATATTCGGGAAAAGGAACTGCAGTTTGCGGAAACGCTTCCGGTGCGCGGGGAAGGAGAACCTCTTTGGGCGAAACGGGTGGGAAATCGCCTGTTGAAAATCACCGCAACTCAATGGTCACCCAGGGGACCGAAAAATGCCGGTGGCCGTACCCGTGCCCTGGGGATTGATGTTACCAACGAAAATGTTATTCTTGCCGGGGGTGTTTCCGGGGGTATCTGGCGTTCGGAAGATGGTGGTTCCACCTGGACCAAAACCACGGCCTCCAATCAACTCCACAGCATTTCCTGTCTGGTTCAGGATACCCGCACGGGAAAAACCAACATCTGGTACGCCGGAACAGGCGAATATCGGGGCAATTCTGCCAGCGGCTATGGTGCTCCGTACCGCGGGGATGGCATTTACAAATCCACCGATGGCGGTGCCAGCTGGACGTTGTTGGCATCCACGGCAACCAATAAGCCGCAATCATTTGACAACTTCTTTGATTATGTCTGGAATATCGTGGTGGATGTTTCCAATACCCAGCAGGACGAAGTGTATGCCGCCACGTATAGTGCCATTTTCCGCTCCACCGATGGCGGACAAAACTGGCAGTTTGTGTTAGGCCCCTCTGATAATGATTATTCCGCATACGTCGATGTGGCCATTACCTCCACGGGGGTGTTGTACGCCACCCTCAGCAGTGATGGCAGCAAAAAGGGCATCTGGCGGTCTGTGGATGGGGTAAATTGGGTCAATATTACCCCGGGCGGATTTCCGTCGACCTATCGTCGAATTGTCATTGGTATTGCCCCGTCCAATGAAAATATTGTGTACTTTTTGGGCGAAACCCCCGGGGCCGGTACCAATGATCATAGCTTGTGGAAATATGAATATGTAAGCGGTGACGGAAGCGGTTCGGGCGGCAACTGGACCAACCTGTCCGGCAATATTCCCGTGAACAATTCCAATCAGGTCGGGAATTATGATTCCCAATCGTCCTATGATATGCTTATTAAGGTAAAACCAGACGATGAAAATACCGTGATTATTGGCGGCACAAACCTGTACATTTCCACCGATGGTTTTAGCACGACCAACTGGAAATGGATTGGCGGATATACCACAACCGGCGGCTATGGCTGGTATCCGGGGCATCATCCCGATCAACACGCCCTGGTATTTTATCCGTCCGATCCCAAAAAAGCCCTTTCCGGGCACGATGGTGGGGTAAGCCGAACCAGCGATATTACGGCTGCGCTGGTATCCTGGGAAAGCCTGAACCGGGGGTATTATACTACCCAATTTTATGCCGTGGCAGTGGATACGGCCGTTACGGATGACCCCACGATCCTTGGCGGTATGCAGGATAATGGCACCTGGCTTACCTTTTCTTCAAATGTCAATACCGATTGGATTCGGGAACTGGGTGGCGATGGCGGATTTTGTGCCATTACTAAGAATGGCGGGTATTATTACATGTCCTGGCAAAATGGAACGATCTTTCGGGTGAATCTGGATGGGGACGGTAACTGGACCAATTGGGCGCAGGTGGATCCGGCGGGACGGAATAACCACTTCTTTATTAACCCGTTTACCTTGGATGCGGTCAATCAAAAAATCATGTATTACGGTGGCGACGATGCCGTTTGGCGGAACAGCGATTTAACAGCGATTCCGGCTCAAAACCAAACGTCAACGTCGGTAAACTGGACTAAACTCACCGCAACTCAGATTTCGTCGGGTCAAATTTCCGCATTGCGGTCTGCCATGGACCGCACATTGTATTACGGAACCTCCGCCGGGCAGGTGTTCCGACTGGACAATGCCCATACCTCTACCGGCAATCCCGTAAATATTACCGGTAGCGGATTCCCGTCCAATGCGTATGTGAGTTCCATTGCCGTAAATCCGAACAACAGCGATGAAGTGGTGGTGGTCTTTTCCAATTACAATGTCATTTCTGTGTGGTATTCTGCGAATCGGGGAGCCAGCTGGAGCAATATTTCCGGGAATCTGGAAGAAAATCCCGATGGCAGCGGTTCCGGTCCTTCCGTGCGCTGGGCGGAAATTATTCCCCTTTCCAATAAAACCGTGTACATGGTGGGAACCTCCACCGGTGTGTATTCCACGTCGGAATTAAACGGCACGGGTACCGTGTGGGTGCAGGAAGCCCCTTCGGTAATTGGGAATGTGGTTGTGGATATGTTAGCCAGCCGGCCGAAAGAAGGATTGGTGGTAGCCGGAACCCATGGCACTGGCGCCTATTCCACCGTACTGGATGAAACGGTGGGTATTGCCGATGAGCCTGCGGTTGTTCAGGAGTTTCGTCTGGAACAAAATTATCCCAATCCGTTCAATCCGTCCACGACCATTCGCTATCAGTTACCGGAAGCGGCAGAAGTGGAATTAAACGTGTACGATGCCTCCGGGCGAAAAGTAGTTACCCTTGCGCGGGGGTATCAGATTGCCGGAACCCATACGGTTCAGTGGAACGGCCGGGACCGGTTCGGACGCCTGGTTGCCAGCGGCGTTTACTTGTACGAACTTAAAGCCGGCAGCTTCCGGGATGTTAAACGCATGACCTTCGTTCGGTAAAAAAATTCTCCTGACAGGTGATAGAAAAGCCGGTGCAGTGTTTTGCACCGGCTTTTTTAATTCGGAAAATCATGGGACGGGAAGTGGGAAAAATCCCCGTTATTTTTGTCCGCCTTCAAATTGTTAAAACGTAATGAAAAATGTCAGGCGGGGGAGCACGTCATTTTCGGGTTTTGGCCCCGTGTCCGGCGTATCGTAAACAAGGCTTTCTACATTGGGAATGAAATGGACGTCCTCAATGGGCTGCCAATCAATCCCTGCAATAAACAGGGTAGCGGTTGTTGTGGTGGCAATTGGCAAATAGGTAATGGAATTTCCGGCAGGATTGGGGTTCAGCAACCGGTCAATGCGCAGCAGAACGGAGGTCTGGGGTTGCATGCGCCACACCCCAAAAGCAGACGCCAGGGCCAGGGTGGTTGTTGAGGATCCCACTTTGCGCTGTTGCGCTACATACTGAAGACCCAGACGAAAAGCCGTACCGGCATATCCGGCAAATCCCTGGTAGGTAAATCGTTGTTCAGCGCCACGGTCTTCGTAATCGCCATAGCCTTCCAGCCAGATTCCCTGCTGGGGGTAGTAGCCGACGGACACCATCACTTTCTTTCCGCTATTGGCATCCGATTTTGCCCCCGCCCCGTTTCCAATCATGATGTGATAGCCCAACGGAGAATCCGGAGTGAAGCGGCCCCGGATGGCCAGACCAAAATCCCGCGAACTCCCCATTTTTTGCAAATCCACCGGTGTTTTTTCAACCGCACGGTACCCCCACAATTGTTCGATCCGGGCAAAGGTGGGGCTGGGGGAAATGCCCAGAAGAACCGCAGTGGAACCGCTGGAATATTTTAAATAAGCATCTTTAACGAAGGGAACGGCCGAACCGGCTCCCGGACCGCCAGCGGTGAAACCCGGATGATTCATTTCCAGCCGCAGCCGAACGGCAAACGCGGTGGAAAGGTTGCGATCCAGTGTCAGATAAATGCGTCGAATCCAGAATCCGTTTTTTCCCACCAGGTTTTGCTGATGATGTTGGTTCACATAATAGTAATCACCAAAAAACAAGCCGCTTATCCGGGTATCGTTCGCGAATAAAAAAGCGTGAACCAGAAGCACGCTAAGAATGGTGTGTCGCAAAAGCCTCATACATCCTCCTTCCGTTTATGCTGATGGTAAGTTTGTATTTAACCGAACACGATAAGCCAGATTACATTCTACCTGTAAACCGAATGGAATTCGGGTTAGACATTTCAATGTAATCCTTCATTAACGGGAGGGAAGATACAGCATTCTGAAAGGGAAAAAAATAAGGGCGAAAAAAATGCCGTGAGGGATTCAGTTCCCCCACGGCACATATCACGTGCGAATGCGCCGGCCTCAGGCGCGTACCAGTTGCCGCAGAACGGTTTGTAAAATACCGCCATTGCGGTAATATTCCAGTTCAATGGCGGTGTCCA